>CAINSH010000086.1 GCA_903852955.1 uncultured Actinomycetes bacterium
CAAGTCCCTTGAAGAGGGTCAGGCAGTTTCATTTGAGGTCGTACAGGGTCCAAAGGGTCCTCAGGCTGATGCAGTTAATCCTGCCTAATTAAAACCGCTTTACAAATAACCCTCACTGGAAACAGTGGGGGTTATTTATTTTGGTACGGGTGGAATCTCACCAGTTTTTAACTTACGCGCATTAACTTCTTTCACAGGTGATAAATCTTTTCCCTTTTTCCACGCATCTAAATATTTCCACGGCAAAACTTCACCGCGGCGAACCCACCAAGTATCTGCAGGTGTTGGCCATGAAATTCCAAAATGCAAATGTGGTGAAGTTCCGCGCGCACTTCCGGTAGCGCCAATTGAGCCAAGAACCTGACCGGCAACTACCGTTATTCCTGGCTGAATACTTGCTGGAATCGATCGAAGATGCGAGCCGTAATAGCGAACTCCATCATCTCCAATAATTGATACATACAAACCACCGCGATCTATTCCTAAATTTGTCTTGCCGCTCCATCTATCTTTCCGATTGACTTCATCAACTGTTCCGTTGATTGGTGCAACAAATTTACAACCGGCTTTTGTCAAAATATCTGTTGCTGGGTAATCATGATGTGCCCTGGCATAGTTGACTGCGCATCCTGCGACAGGAAATACATAGACAGGAGACGCTTGTGCGGTGCTGGCCAATAGTGTCAACATGGAAATACTCAGCATGGAAACTAGGCGCAATCTCATAAGGATCACCTTATCTTTGCCAGTACCTATATTGCCCCGTAACATACGCATGCAGTTGAAGTAATTGGGGCGGTAGCTCAGTTGGTTAGAGCCCGGAACTCATAATTCCGTCGTCGTCGGTTCGAGCCCGACCCGCCCCACTTGTTACAAGTATGGATTACAGTTTTCGATTATGGGGATTTACCTGATTGTTTATTTCGAATTGAAATATGTATGTACCGTGGTTAATATCTGCCAATGAAAATAAAGGCCTTGAGTTTTCTTCTTCTTTTAAGCCTAATCACCCCCTTGAACTTTGCTCATGCTGGTCAGGTGCAAGATGATCTCGAGGCTTTATCCACTAAATTTACTTCGATTTTCAAAGAGTCATCCTCTCTCTTGGAGAGCTTGGAAGATCTTGAATTAAATGTACAAATTGCAACTGATAGCAGTGATACGAATGAACTCAAGAAATTAATAGTTTCGATTGTTGAATTGCCTCCTAAACTAGAGGCAATTGATAAAACAACCCCACCTTTAAAGAAATCTCTTGACGAAAATTGTGCAAAGGCACGTCTGGATAAATCTGAATCATCCGAAGCGGCTGACACATTGGTCTCCTGTGTGGATGCAGAAAGTATTTACAACGCTTATGCAAATACTTCAAAATTATTTGCCCAGTCTCAAAAAAATATTGAGACCAATCTTGCTAAGTTTGGTTTGAGTTTAGTAAAGGCAACACCTACGCCATCGCCATCAGCAACTGCAAAGGCTCCTGACGTTGTAAAGCCTTCACCGGTGGCAACTGTTAAAACCACTGCAGTCAAGAAAATTACAATCACATGCGTAAAGAAAAAGCTCATAAAGAAAGTAACAGCAGTAAAGCCAAAGTGTCCGGCGGGTTATAAAAAGAAGTAACTCACTCTGTTCTATCGAAGCGATCTGCATCCATGACTTTGACCCATGCATTAATGAAATCTATGACGAATTTCTTTGATGCATCGGTGGAGGCATAAACCTCAGCAAGTGCACGCAATACTGAGTTTGATCCAAAGGTTAAGTCAGCTCGCGTGCCTGTCCAAGTAATTGCACCAGTTTTGCGATCATGAGCATTGAACAGTTCTGTGGAGCCAGCTTGTGGCGCCCAATCATGATCCAATGACAATAAGTTAACGAAGAAGTCGTTGCTCAATTTTCCTGGGCTAGTTGTGAACACACCTAGATTTGAACCATCGGCATTAGCACCTAGTACACGTAAACCGCCTACCAATACCGTCATTTCTGGGGCAGATAAATTCAAAAGTGAAGCGCGATCTACTAATAAGAACTCTGCTTGCTGCTTTACTGCCTTTTTCTTAAAGTTTCTAAATCCATCGGCATGCGGCTCAAGAAAAGCAAAAGATGCAACATCGGTTTGTGCTTGAGTGGCATCAGTGCGGCCAGGAGTAAATGGAACAACTACTTCATGGCCTGCAATCTTTGCTGCATTTTCAACGCCTACTACCCCACCAAGAACAATCAGATCTGCAAGAGAGATAGTTGAACCGCTGGCATTAAATGCAGAACGAATCTCTTCTAACTTATTAAGAATCTTTGAAAGTTCGGCTGGGTTGTTAACTTCCCAACTGCGTTGAGGTTCTAAGGCAATGCGCGCACCATTTGCACCACCACGTTTATCAGTACAGCGATAAGTTGAAGCTGATGCCCAGGCAGTAGTTACTAACTGTGCTGTAGTTAAACCACTTGAAAGTAACTGCTTTTTTAAGTCTGCAATCTCTGCCGCATTTACTAATGGGCTGGTGTTTTGCGGTACTGGATCTTGCCAAATCAACTCTTCGCTAGGAACATCTGAACCCAAATAACGAACTGCAGGTCCCATATCGCGGTGCGTTAATTTAAACCAAGCACGAGCAAATGCATCTGCAAACTCTGCTGGATTTTCGTGGAAGCGCTTTGAAATTACTGCATAAGCTGGATCAACGATAAGCGCTAAATCGGAAGTCAACATGACAGGTGCATGTTTTTTTCCGTCTTCGTGTGCATCAGGAACCAAATCGCTAGCTGCGCCATCTTTTGGAATCCACTGAGTTGCACCTGCTGGTGACTTTGTTTTTTCCCATTCGTAACCAAAAAGAACATCAAAATATGAGTTATCCCAAGTTGTTGGAGTTGGAGTCCAGGCACCTTCTAAACCGCTTGAAATTGTGTTTGAACCAGAACCGGTTCCCATTGTGTTTTTCCAACCAAGACCCATTTGCTCAATTGAGGCAGCTTCTGGTTCTGGGCCAACATATTTTCCGGGATCGCCCGCACCATGCGTTTTGCCAAATGTGTGTCCGCCGGCAACCAGTGCAACGGTTTCTTCATCATTCATGGCCATGCGTGCAAAAGTCTCGCGGATATCGCGCGCAGATAAAAGTGGATCCGGATTTCCATTAGGACCTTCAGGGTTTACATAAATCAAACCCATCTGTACTGCAGCTAATGGATCTTCTAAATCACGTTCTCCGCTATATCGCTCATCGGCTAACCACTCAGCCTCTTTGCCCCAATACGTCTCATCGGGTTCCCACACATCTACTCGCCCGCCGCCAAAACCAAAAGTTTTTAACCCCATAGATTCGATTGCGCAATTTCCTGCAAGGATCATTAAATCGGCCCAAGAAATCTTCTGGCCATATTTTTGTTTAACTGGCCATAATAATCGCCGAGCTTTATCTAAATTAACGTTATCAGGCCAAGAGTTAAGTGGCGCAAAGCGTTGCATTCCAGAACCGCCGCCGCCACGTCCGTCAGAAGTTCGGTAAGTACCGGCACTATGCCAAGCCATGCGAATAAAAAATGGTCCGTAATGGCCATAATCTGCAGGCCACCAATCCTTTGACGTGACCATTGCTGAATTGATGTCAGCTTTAACTGCAGCAAGATCTAGAGATTTAAATGCTTTTGCATAATCAAAGTCAGAATCCATCGGATTTGAAATTGGAGAGTTCTGTTGAAGAATTTTGAGGTTTAACTGATTTGGCCACCAGTCACGATTTGATGCTCCACCTTTTGCTGCGGTTGCATGAACTACTGGGCACTTTGCTTCGTCAGTCATAAATCCTCCATGGCTATTTACAGGTACTGGCTGAGCCTAACCAAAGAACGCTGGCTTGTAATCTCGAATTGGCGGTACTGCCCCACTGTGACAAGAAGTAATGTGCAAGAATCAACCATGGTCCAAGCAGAACGCACGATTAAAAAATGGAGTGCGCGAGATGCCGCAAAATGCATCGTAATTCCCAGCGACCTAGACCATAAATATTCTAGAGGCGTTCTTGGCGTAATAACTGGCTCTGCGCAATATCCAGGTGCTGCAGTACTTTCCACTTCTGCAGCCGCCGCAACTGGAATTGGGATGATTAGATTTCATAGCTCTTCAGGGTTAGCGCATTTAGTCTTGCACTCAACACCATCCTGCGTTGTTCAACCCGGAAAAACTACAGCTTGGCTTATTGGTTCAGGGATTCCAGCAAAGAGGTATTCAGATTTTTCAACCTGGCTTCGGCACAGATGGTTTGCACTTGCTTATAAGCAAACAGTTCCAACGGTTTTAGATGCCGGTGCGCTGTATTTGGCAGGCTCCCTTGAACAACCGACCCTGATTACTCCTCACAGCGGCGAGCTTGCGAACCTATTTAACGCGCGTGGTGTCTTAGTAACTGCGGAGGCAATTGAGGGAGATCCCAAAAAATGGGTTAAAACTGCAGCGCAAACTTTCGGCGTAACAGTTCTGCTTAAAGGGGCAGTCACCTATGTGGCAAATGATCAGAGTTTGATTGAACTTCCACGGGCAACCCCTTGGCTTGCAACTGCAGGAAGCGGTGATGTGCTTGCGGGGATTATTGGTGCCCTGGTTGCCACAAATACAGTAGAAATTCTTAATGACTTAAACCGTTTAGCAGAAGTGGCTGCAACTGGTGCTTACATCCATGCATCTGCTGCTAAAAATGCATCTAGGGGCGGCCCTATATCGGCTGAAAATATAGTCGATGAAATCTCCGGAGCCATCACTCAATTAATTAAGTAGGACCGTTACTTTCAATTAATCAGTAAAGTTGTGGCTTACCTTGTTTTCATGAGTGAGCGAATTTTAGTTGTTGCCGATGACCCATTTGAATTATCGATCTTAGTCGCAGCGTTACAAATGCATGAAATGGATGTCATTGGCGAAGCTAAGAATGAAATCGTTGCGTTGAACATGGTTCGCCGATTACAGCCAGATGTGATCCTGATTGATATTCAGCTTCTTGGATTTTCTGCAATAAAAATCGCAGTCAACATGCGCAAAATTAACCCAAATATTGGGGTTGTCATCCTAAATAGTTATACCGATTTACGTCTACTTGGTGACTCAAATATTGAAATACCAGTTGGCTCCAAAATTCTTATCAAAAAGTCAATTGTTGATTTCTCTGTCCTTTGCAAAGCAATTGTGGATTCAAAAATTTCTGCGAGCGAAAAACATTTAGTAACGTGGATAGATGGAAATACATCACTGCAAGAAAAAGGGATTCTTGCACTCATGGCTAATCTGACTGATACACAAGTCGAAGTTCTTCGCTTGGTGGCCGAGGGTATGACAAATGCCCAGATAGGTCGCACACGCTTTGTCAGTGAAAAATCGGTTGAGCAGGTTATTTCTAGAGTTGCCCAAGAGTTAAATCTGCAACCGGATCGAAACAAGAATCTACGAGCACAACTTGTAGGTGAGTATTACCGAAGGCTAGGCGCGCCTCACAGCTAATTCACACGGTCATGTCGGTAAGGTTTATGGCTATGGAACTTCAGGAAATTCGCAATCGCTGGAATGAAGTTCTAGATGCCGTTTTAGAAGTAGATCGAATTTCATGGCTTTCTTTTTTTGATGCAAGGCTTGCAAGCTTTGATGGCGTTACTTTGACTTTAGACTTCTCTGATGCTCGAAAGCTTTCGGCAGCCCATGAGTTTTCCGAAGTCCGTAGCAAGCAGCAGCAAATACTTGCTGCTGCAATCTGGCAAACTTTGGGAATAACAGTGGAGATTGTTGAACAATGAAGATCCGGGCCTCGATTACTTCTGCCGCATTAGCTTTTCTCGTAATTGGTATCCCCCATGTCCAGGCAGCAACTTCCGCGCTCTCACTTTCAGTTAAGCAGACACCATCTATATCTGAATCAACCGTTACTTTTTATGGATCAATTAAACCTGCCCGTGCTGGATTAACAGTTAAAGTTCAAAGTTTTTCAACTGGGGCTTGGCAAACCACGAGATTTCAAAGTAAAACAACTAAGGCCGGCACATGGACAGTTGCTGCCGTTGCGACATCTTTTGACGTTCCGATCAAGTACAGAGCGCAAGTAAGTATTAGCGGAAAGAATTTCTATTCGCCTGCCCGCACGATTGTAATAAGGGCAATTCCTGAAATCTCTGAACCAGAACCATCTTTAGTTATAGAACCCCTTGGGCCTGGTAATCGAATTCATGGCGCTGACATAAGTCGATGGCAGCATCCAGGTGATAAACAAATCGATTTTACAACCGCATATGCATCCGGACTTCGATTTGTAATGATTAAAGCATCTGATACCCGAGATGATGCTGACGCACTTGCCCTTAAATATCTGGTTATGGACCGATTAGCCGCGCAAGCTGCGGGCATTTATACGGGTTTCTATCACTATGCAATTTTGCCGGATGTCACAGATCCAGATGAAATAGTTCGTGACGCAACTGCGCAGGCACAAAAGGCGGTGTGGAGACTTGCTTCAATTGGTGGATATACCGAAAGAGATCTGCCATATGCGCTAGATCTTGAAAATAAATGTGTTCGCCTTGCTTCTTCTGGTGCCTGCCTGCAGTACGCAACAAGAAGCGCCGTGACTTTGTGGGCAGAAACTTTTCTGGCTTTCTTAAAAGACAAAACTGGAAGAACTCCGTTTCTCTATTCTTATTCAAGTTTTCTTGAAGGCTCTATGAATAAGAGTAAAGAACTTGCGCAGTATCCGTTGTGGCTTGCTCAGTATGCAATTGACCCATTTAATCCAATTAATGCTCCTGGCCTAAAAGTTGGTGGGTGCTACGTACATTCATGGACCGGTACCAACTGCGATTCTCAGTGGACTATTTGGCAGTACACATCATGCGGAATTGCGCCTAAATATGGTGTGCCCGGAACTCGCCTTGATTTAAATATCTTCAGGGGACCGGCCGCAGATTTTCTCAACCTTGCCAAAGGTAGTTGGACTCCCCAGCTAACGGATTTAATGCCAAGTAACGAACCAACCCAACTAACAATCAATGAATTTAGCGCTACAACTACTAATAGGTTGGTGACATTTAATGTCTCAGTCATTAGACCTGATTCAACCCCAGTTGTCACCGGCGCAGTCAAACTAGTTTTTGATCCATTAACCACACCTGCGATTCGGCCAACTCAAACCGTACTTCGGGCAACTAGTGGTGAATGGACTTTGGCAATAAAAGGTTTGGCGGCAGGTGATTACTTGGGCAAGATTGTTTACACCGATGTCTCAAAGACGCATGCACAAAGCACGCAATCAGTTGCATTTACTGTTACACAAGGCGTTATTCCCACACCAACACCTTCACCAACTAAAACAGCAACACCAAAACCTGCAGTTGATGGATGCGCAAAGCAGATTAAGAATTAATACTTTCACCCTCATTGACTTCAAGTAGCTGATCTAGCGCTTCAAGTTCGCGCTCAACTAACTCTTCATATGCCAAAACAGAAGCCTTGCGTTCTTTGGTGCTCCAGCCAAGAACTGGCGCGATAATTGTTGACACAGCTTCAGCTAAATGTACGCCGTGATCTTGTGCTTCAAATGCAATTCGTGTGCGCCTTGAAATAACATCATCGACAGTTCTGGCACCTTCGTGGCTTGCTGCATAATGGATTTCAGCTTTGATATACGTTAATTCAGGATCTATTTTGGCAGCTAACTTTGGATTATCTATTATCAAATCAAGAATTTCACTAATCATTGAGCCATAGCGGTTGAGTAAATGCGTAATAGTTTGCGAATCTAAACCTGAGGTTTCGGCAAGGCGTTCAATCTGCTGCACCAAAGCAAAGTATCCATCAGCACCAACAAGTGGAAGTTTTTCAGTCACAGACTCTGGCTTAATGGCGCGAAGTTCAATTACTGCGCGATCAATAACATCTTTAGCCATGACGCGATATGTGGTGTATTTACCTCCGGCAACGCTTACAAAACCCGCCGCTGGGCGATCAACTGTATGTTCGCGAGAAAGCTTAGTTGTAGATGAATTCTTATTGTTAGCAACTAGTGGTCGCAGCCCAGCATAAACACCAATGATTTGGTCTACTGAAATCTTAGGAGTTAATACACGGTTTGCTTGATCTAATATGTACTGAACATCCTCGCGGCTTGCAAATGGTTCGGCACGATCGCCCGTATACGGGGTATCCGTTGTTCCGACAATCCATTTATCGGCCCATGGAATTAAGAACAGCACTGACACTGGAGTTTTTAGAATTATTCCTGCATTAGATTTAATTGCAGACCCTGGCAAAACGATATGAACACCTTTACTCATAGTTACGCCATAACCAGGTTTTAAATCAAAGTTTGCATGAAGTTCATCGCTCCAAATACCTGCACACATTACCGTTGCAGTTGCCGTGATGTTAATTATTTTTCCTGATGCTAAGTCTTTTGCTTTAACGCCTACGACTCGCTTTCCTTCGCGCAAAAGGGATTGAGCACTCACACGCGTGGCAATCACCGCTCCGTGGCGAGCTGCAGTACGAGCAATTGTCATTGTGTGTCGAGCATCGTCAACTTGGGCATCAAAATACTTAATTGCACCGGTAATTAGATCTGGGCGCAAAGAAGGTGCAATTTCGTTGATTTGTTTTTGGCCAATGTGTTTGTGCCAAGGCAGTGCTCGCTGAAATCCGCGAAGTGCGTCATAAAGGGCAAGGCCAGCTCCGACGTAAGTTCGTTCCTTGAATTTTTCTGTTAAAGGAAATAGAAAACCAACTGGTTTAACTAAATGTGGAGAAAGTGAAGAAACCATTAATTCGCGCTCATGTAAAGCTTCGCGAACTAATTTAAAATCGTATTGTTCTAAGTACCTAAGGCCACCATGAATCAACTTACTTGATCGACTTGATGTGCCAGCGGCTAAATCCTGTGATTCGATAAGCGCAACTTTTAAACCTCTAGATGCCGCGTCAAGTGCCGCGCCTACACCCGTAACTCCCCCGCCAATAACTAAGACATCAAAGCTTTCAGTTGATAATAGAGAGATGGCTTCATCACGCTGGTCGGGATTGAGCTGTGACGAGAACATAAGCGTTGCATCTCCATTGCATCTGGGTAGAGTAAGCCTAACTTAGATGTGAAAGGTTTTCACTACGTGAGATTCATTGGCAGTTTGGATCAAGGAACTTCTAGCACTCGTTTCATGATTTTTGATCATTCTGGAAAAGTTGTAGGCCAACATCAACTAGAACATCGCCAGATTTTGCCAAAAGCGGGTTGGGTAGAACACGATGCAGCTGAGATTTGGGAGCGGACTAAGGAAGTTATAATTGGTGCGCTCAAGCAGGCCGATGTTTTGGGTTCTGATTTAGCTGCAATTGGAATTACAAACCAACGTGAGACCACAGTTGTTTGGGATGTGACTACTGGCCAGCCCTTAAGTAATGCCATTGTGTGGCAAGACACAAGGACTACAGAATTCCTTTCTGGTTTATCTGAGTCAGTAAAAGAAAAAATAAGATTTAAAACCGGCTTAACTATTGCGCCTTATTTTTCTGGCAGCAAGATTAACTGGTTACTCAATAATGTTTCGGCGGCAAGCGGTGAAAATGTTCGCTTTGGCACAGTCGATTCATGGTTGCTCTGGAACCTTTCAGGTGGAGTACAAGGTGGTGTTCTTGCAACCGATGTAACCAATGCAAGTCGAACGCTATTAATGAACCTAGAGACTCTTGATTGGGATGAAGAACTACTTGAAATTTTCGGAGTATCAAGAAGCGCGCTACCGGAAATTAAATCTTCATCTCAAATTTATGCAACTACCGATCCGCATGGCCCCTTTGGAACTGCCATCCCAATTGCGGGAATTTTAGGAGACCAACAAGCGGCAATGGTTGGACAAGTCTGCTTTGAAAGAGGCGAATCCAAAACTACCTACGGCACAGGAAATTTTGCATTGCTAAATACTGGAACCGATATTGTCAGATCGAAAAATGGTTTGCTTACGACAGTCTGTTTTCAATTTAAAGACCAACCGGCTCGATATGCCCTAGAAGGTTCAGTTGCAGTAACTGGTTCGGCCATTCAATGGCTGCGTGATCAGTTAGGAATTATTTCAAACGCTGCTGAAACAGAAAATCTTGCTTCTTCAGTTTCAGACACTGCAGGTGTTTATTTCGTCCCCGCTTTCTCTGGTTTATTCGCACCTTATTGGCGAAGCGATGCTCGTGGTGCAATTGTTGGACTCACTCGCGCCGCGACTAAAGCGCATTTGGCACGAGCGGCTTTGGAAGCAATCTGCTATCAAACCCGCGATGTTATGGATGCAATGGTTGCTGATAGCGGAGTACCTATGACAGAAATGCGTGTAGATGGAGGAATCACAGCAAACTCCTTGTGCATGCAGATGCAGGCCGACATTATGGGAATTGATATCACTCGCCCATTAATTGCAGAAACGACTGCGCTAGGCGCCGCATATGCAGCAGGTTTGGCAGTTGGTTTCTGGGCTTCACAAGATGAAGTAAAAAAGCAATGGCAGCTTTCTAGAAAGTGGTCGCCAACTTCAACTGAAGAAGTTCGAGATATTGGGTATGCGCAGTGGAAGAAAGCTGTTGCTCGAACTTTAGATTGGGTTGATTAAACCTTAGTTACTTCAATCAGAATTGCATTTGCTGGCGCAAGAATCGGTGCAGCAACACCAATAGTTGCTAAAGCTGATCCGGATAATTTAACTCCTTCTAACCATTGTGGCGGAGAAATCAACATAAAACGCGGCGCACCAGCTGGATAAACAGCTTTAACCGAATAAGTGGCATTGTGATCTAAATCTGCAAACTTTAGCGCTGCCGGATGTATAGCAACTGTTGGGGTTAATTGAACATAGGCAAATATTGCTTTGCTTTTATCGTGAGAAATTACGCCATATAAGTAACCGTGTTCGTCTGGATAATCCATCCGGACAGATTTTCCAGAGTGCAAGAGTCCGCGGTTTTCTTTGTAGTAAGCCGCCCAGGTGGCTAAATGTTTTCTTTCTTCTTCACTTGCCTCAGTGATATCCCATTCGATTCCTGCATGACCAAAAAGCGCAGTTGTTGCACGCATCGAAAGTTCCAAAGTACGTCCTGTTTGGTGACCGTGTGTTGGTCCAATATGCGTGCCAAGTAATTCAGGTGGAATAACTTGCGATGTCCAACGTTGAATTCGTTGACGTTCAAGTGCATCATTGTTATCACTAGTCCAGAAACGATCCACTAAATCTATAACCCCTAAATCAATTCGTGCACCGCCCGATGCACACGATTCAATTTCCAATCCCAGATGGCGTTTTTTTAATTCAACAAACAATTTATATATAGCTTGTGTCTGTCGTCGAACTCCAGCTTTGCCCAAGTGGCCAGCATCTACTAATACTCTGTTGTGATCCCATTTAATGTAGGCAATATTGTGCGCAGATAAAATGGAAGAAGTTTGTTCTAACACATGGTTATAGGCGCCTTCATGTCCAAGATCTAAAACGAGTTGGTGGCGCCATAGTGGTGACACACGGTCACCTTCATGCAAAATCCATTCGGGGTGCATGCGATACAAATCAGAGTCGGGATTAACCATTTCTCCTTCGAACCATAATCCGAATTCAATTCCCTTGGCGTTGATGTATTCAATGATGGGATTTAAACCGTTAGGCCAGACTGCAGGATCGATGGTCCAGTCGCCCAGTCCAGCATGGTCATCTCGGCGTAAATGGAACCAACCATCATCTAGAACCACACGTTCGATTCCGATTTCTGCAGCTACATCTACTAGCTCTCTAATTTTATTTTCATCGTGTTTAAAATACAATGCTTCCCACATATTTAATGTCAGTGGCCGAGCTCGTTTTGGATGAACTTCACGAGCGCGCACATGCGCATGAAAAGCTGCGCTCACTCCATCTAAGCCTTTATCTGAATAAACGGCAAACACTATGGGCGCTTGATAAATTTCATTGGGAGCAAGAATTAATTCGCCAGGAAGTAAAAGTTCGCCGGCGCCAATTGCTTGTTGCCCATCAAAGCCACGTTCAACTAAGTACTGCGAATTTCCACTCCAGGCAATACTTGTTGCCCATGCTTGTCCGGATTGAAATGTGGTGTGTGAAGTTAGCGCAATATCTGCAATTGAAAAATTGTGTCCACTTCTACCTTCGCGTGAGTCTCGGATCCAGGTTCCAGTTTGAATATCGCGGCGCTGAGGTTGACGCTCATTTGACCAACGACCTGCGAAATCTAGCGTTTGATTTGCTTCCTGTGGCAGTGGAAGCCAATTTATAAATTCATTGAGGCAGTAATCGGTCTCGCCAATGTTTTTAACTCTCGCGCTTTGCTTAAGTACTCCATGGACATCTAAGTCATAAGTAATGAGCACTTCAAGTTCTGCATGAAAATCTCGCAACGTAATCGCACAGTGATTTTCCACATGATGAAAATCGGTGACTTCAAATTTAGTAGACCAGGCCCGGCCATTTCGATGACCAGATAAGGCTGGTCTTCCAAGAAATCCCCTTGCGCTCTCACGCATAACACCTGGAAACTGCGGCTCATCCCATGAACTATTTGCAATTGATACTCGGCCTGCCACAGCAACATCGCCGTGGTCTCCAACTAAAACTGCACCCCAATGACGAATGACCAAGGCTCCATTGACAACTTCGATGAGCAATGAAGAAGTCGCAGCGCTCAAAATCGCCGATTGTTTAGTCACAAAGGTAGAGTAACGACACTATGGAGCAGAGTAAAAAACTAAGCGCTGGCATAATCCGTAACGACCGCCTTATGGCCGATGGACGCACAATCCGCTACTACGACTCTGCCGGACAAAATCGAAGCGCAAAAGATCTACGCCCCGCCGAAGATCAGCCTTCAATTGGAGAGCTGCGGCTTGATCCATTAGTCAACGAGTGGGTTGCTATGGCCGCACATCGACAAGGACGTATTTTCTTGCCGCCTAAAGAGCTCTGCCCACTTTGTCCCACAACCGGTGAACTCTTAACAGAAATACCTGAATCAGATTTTGAAGTCGTTGTCTTTGACAATCGATCGCCTTCGCTACGCCCACCAGTTGGCGATTGGGCATTACCTGATCAAGTTGGTCCCGATACTGATTTGGGCACTTCTGCTGGTAAGTGCGAAGTCATTTGCTTTACTGCCGAACATGGAAATGCATTTAAAGACTTAACTGCAGATCGTGTTCGCATCTTGCTTGAAGCTTGGATAGATCGCACAGCTGAACTTTCACAAGAACTATTTATTGAGCACATCGCACCCTTTGAAAATCGTGGAGAAGAGATTGGTGTGACTCTTTCCCATCCACATGGACAGATTTATGCATATTCATTTATTCCACCACGAGTTGAAAAAATGTTGGCTGCTGCAAACAAATACAAAGAATCCACTGGCAAAGTTCTTTTTGATGAAGTAGTCGCACGCGAAATAGTTGATGAAGAGCGCATCATCGCGCGAAATGAGCGCTGGATTGCTTTTGTTCCGTATGCCGCCCGTTATCCATTTGAAATTCACGTTGCACCGCTTAATCCAGTTGCAGATTTAACCGGACTCACCGATATTGATCGAGATGCTTTTCCAAGTATTGCCCTAGAAGTTATGAAACGTCTAGATGGTGTATTTGGAATTGACATGGCCTATATCGCAGCTTGGCACCAAGCTCCGGTTCGTGTTGGGCGAGATGTACTTCGTCTGCATTGGCAGATCACTAGCGTGCGGCGTGCGCCTGGAAAATTGAAATATCTTGCTGGTTCAGAATCTGCAATGGGTGCATTCATTATGGATATGCGGCCAGAGCAGTCTGCTGCCCAGCTTCGAGAAGTAGTTTTGTAATGCGCGTTTTAGTTACTGGTGGCACTGGATACATCGGATCCACGGCAGTCGATATTTTGATAACCAAGGGATATGAAATATCGATTCTTGATGATTGCACAACTGGGCATGCCGATACGGCCCCAGCGGGAGTGAGTTTTATTCAAGGTTCATTATTAAGTGCCGGGGATGTAGCACAGGCTTTAGTAGGTGTTGATGCAGTGATGCACTTTGCTGGTAAATCCCTTGTCGGTGAATCTGTAGAAAAACCTGATCTCTACCACCAAGTAAATGTTGATGGCTCAAGAAACTTACTCGATCAAATGCACGCAAGTGGTGTTACTAAATTAGTTTTTTCTTCATCCGCGGCAACTTATGGTGAGCCAGAACAAGTACCAATTCTTGAAACTGCGCCAACTAAGCCGACCAACCCATATGGCGCAACTAAGCTTGCCATAGATCAAATGATTACCGCTGAGGCCGAATCTCGTGGAATAGCTGCAGCATCACTTCGATATTTCAATGTTGCTGGTGCACTCAAATCTTCACGAGGCTGGTTAGCTGAGCGACATAATCCAGAAACACATCTAATTCCAAATGTTTTACGAAGCACTTCAGATAATCCGGTTAAAGTCTTTGGAACTGATTGGCCCACACCAGATGGCACATGTATTCGTGATTATGTCCACGTTGTAGATCTCATCGATGCTCACATTAAAGCTCTGGAATCTTTAGCGCCAAAAATCCATGAAATTTATAACCTCGGCAGTGGAGATGGCTATTCTGTCCGTGAAGTTATTGCAGCTGCATCCAAATCTGCTGGGTACCAGATTCCTACCCTTGATTCACCTCGTCGCGCAGGAGACCCCGCAGTATTAATCGCTGATATCAATAAAGCCAAGAATAAACTCGGTTGGGTTCCGACACACGGAATTGAAAAAATGGTTGCCGATACTTTGGCATCAATTAGCTAGGTATCAGATGTCACACATTGATAAGAAGTTTGTGGAAACTTTTGGGCAATCTCCAGACATTATTGCTGCGGCTCCAGGTCGAGTTAATTTAATTGGCGAACATATCGATTACAGCGATGGATTCGTTTTGCCATTTGCAATTAATGACCGCACTTATGCTGCTGTAAGAGTGCGCGATGATCGCAAAATTCGCATTGCTTCGATTCAGCGCAAGAATCGAATTGTTGAAGTTAATTTGGACGTGGTTAAGCCTGGTTTAAAAGGTGAATGGGAGCGCTACCCACTTGGAGTGATGTGGGCCATGGGGCTAGAAAAAGGCATCGACATAATGATTGATGGTCATGTGCCACTTGGTGCGGGCCTGTCATCTTCGGCAGCGCTTGAATGCTCGGTCGCAACTGCACTTAACCATCTTTTTTCTTTTGGTTACTCACTCGAAGAGTTGGCGAGATTAACTCAAAAAGCTGAAAATGAATATGTCGGCGTTCCCTGCGGAATTATGGATCAATCAGTTTCACTAATGGCGCAGACCGGTTCGGCCTTACTTCTTGATTGTCGTGATCTCACAACACAAAATATTGCTTTCGATGTGGCATCTAGTGGTTTAGAGCTCTTGATCATTGATACGCAAGCACATCACTCGCTAACTGATGGAGGCTACGCCGAACGCCGAGCGGCATGTGAATCGGTGGTCAAAAAACTTGAAATTAAATCTTTGCGCGAATTAGATTTGATTACACTAGAAGCATCCCGAAGCAAAATTAGCGACACCGAGTTTAAGCGCGCGCGCCATGCAGTCACTGAAATGAAGCGCGTAATGGAGGCCGTTCTGGCCCTTGAAACCAAGAATTTCGTAGCACTTGGAATATTACTCAATCAATCTCACGCATCCCTTCGCGATGATTACAACGTATCGTGTCCTGAACTTAACGCAGCCGTTGAAGCTTCACTTTCAGCTGGGGCATTAGGAGCCCGCATGGTTGGTGGAGGTTTTGGAGGAAGCGCAATCGCTTTAATTAAAGCGGCTCAGGTTCGCGAGACAATTGCTGCCGTAGAAAAAGTATTTGTAGAAAATAAATTTAAAGCGCCTCGCTTTTTTACTTCACTTCCAAGCCAAGGGGCAGAAATTATTCAACGGGGCTAATCGAAACTACTTCTACCCCGCCAATTGCTCCCAACACATTCAGTAAATCCGTTGGATCACTTCCTGGCACCGCAACTGTTATATCGTCATAACCGCGACCATCTTCAGATTTAAGAACTACTAATCCCCGAATATCTCCGCCGGCTGCGCCAATTGCAGATGCAAGAAGACCAAGAGAACCTGGGCGATCAGGAAGTGAGATGCTAAGTCGGAATAGGGCCATGGCTAAAGAATACCTTGACCGTGTTTCGCTGGAGTTACGCTTGGATTACCCACGCGCCACTAATTGAAACTTTAACTTTGGCTAGTGGTTGCTGAGCTGGTCCGACAACAGGTTTGGCTGAATTAAGCGGATCAAACTCTGCGCCATGGCAAGGACACTGTAAATGTTTGCTGCTCTTTGAGTAAGCAACTGTGCAGCCCTGATGGGTACAAATAGCTTGGTATGCAAAAACACCTTTCTTGGTTCGAAATAGAACCGCAGGAGCCCCATTAGGAGTGGTGAAGTTGTACGTTGATCCAATTTTAATTGATGCTAGTTTGATAATTTTCTTACCGGTAGCGGCGGCTTCACTTGTAGCAGGTGCTGCAGTAGCAAAATATTTTCCAACTCCAGCAAATGCCACTGCCAGAAATCCCGTAATACCAACTCGAAAAACTCCGCGACGTTCTAGTGACATCGTAAATCCCTTTCGCTTCTCTAATAACAGTGCTAAGTACGACAACCATAAAGCAGCATAAGCAGTATCGCTGGATAGAAAATATGGCGAAACATGAAAGCTGCTTGCCAGCCACAAACCAACTGACATCAAAAAGCCACCAAATGCTGCAACTTTGGGTGCGACCCAGAGCAACGTAGCCAATCCAATTGCAAACTCTGAGACCATTACAAAGATCCCAACGGCTACTGAATGTTCAATCAACTTATTAAAGGCAAAACCCACTGGTGACTGGGTTGAATAACCTGATAACTGCGTCCCGATAAAAGTTGCCGAACCTCTTGTCAGAAAACCCGCATCACTGGCTTTGTCCCATCCGGCATAAATCCACGTGATGCCTAGCCACAATCGCATAACTCGCAAAGCATTAGATTGAGTCCGCCAAGAATTTGTGGCGGTACGAAGATAGCTTTGAATTGTGCTCATGTGGGTGATGGTAGAGGCCTACCCTTAGAAATAAGAGCTCCCTGACTTGGATTCGAACCAAGAACCTGTCGATTAACAGTCGACTGCTCTGCCGTTGAGCTATCAGGGATTACGGTTGCAAGCGCAAACTCTAGCGCACGCATAGGCCTTGGCTGAAATTGAGGGTTCTTAAAGGCTCCCGAGCGCTAAATCATGCAGATTTCTGCGGGCGCTTTCTAGTGCCACCAACTGGGCAAATGCGGCGTTATATTCAATTTCATTTTCAACGGGATTGAGTCGCTGCAACGAGGATTTTAGCTCTGCGATCGAACGTGAAATCGCCACTTCGCGCAACCTTGCAACAATGGATTCAACATAGGCAGCGGTAGGTTTTCCATCTGCCCGAATTGGTTCGACAGTTAACTCTGTAAAGAGCGCTTTAATCTTTTCATCTGAAATCGAATCCAAAGAAATCTCAGGTGACTCATCTATCGTCTTTTGCATTTGACGATATGCCGGATGTGTAAATGCGCCAGATTCGATATCGCTCCATAATGTATTGGTAAATAAAGCGGGCTCTTGTAATCGGGCTTTCAAAACTTCACGTTCAAGAATTAGGCGGGCCTCATTTGGATCTGGACGCCAATTGCTATTTTCCTCTTGGGTGGTTTCATTAGGTTCAATCATTCTTGGTGCAGCTTTCACTCCGGCAGAAACTGCCTTAGAAACAATTTCTACCTCCGTACCAAGCCAGCCGGCAAGTAAACGTGTGTATTCGGGCCTTAGAGACTTGTCACGAATTTGTGCAACAAGTGGGGCTGTGGCATTTAATGCATTGACTCGACCTTCGGCGGAATCTAATTTGTGATGGGCAAGTTCGGCGCGTATAGCAAATTCAAAAAGTGGCACACGTCGTGCAATCAAATCGCGCAATGCTAGATCGCCTTTTTGTTGACGTAAATCGCACGGATCTAATCCATCAGGTTCGACGGCTACGAAGGTTTGAGTTACAAATTTCTGATCTTCATTAAATGCACGTAAGGCAGCTTTTTGACCGGCAGCATCCCCATCAAAAGTAAAGATAACTTCGCCTCTAAAAGAATCATCATCCATCAGTAATCGGCGCAAAATGCGAATGTGGTCAGCGCCAAATGCAGTTCCACACGTTGCAACTGCGGTCGTGATTCCAGCTAACTGGGCAGCCATTACATCCGTATAACCCTCAACAATCACAGCCTGGCGCTTCTTTGCAATCTCTTTCTTCGCCG
>CAINSH010000087.1 GCA_903852955.1 uncultured Actinomycetes bacterium
GCCGGGCCGCTGGGCAAAAAGTTTGAAGGACAATCACGCCCAGAACATTTTGACGGGGTAGTTACTGTTGTGAATCGTCTTTTTGAGATTGTTAAACCGACGGCAGCTGTATTTGGCGAAAAAGATTTCCAGCAGTTAGCGATTATTAATGCCATGAAAAGTAAAGTTGAAATAATTGGGGTACCAACAGTTCGAGAATTTGATGGTCTGGCCTTGTCTTCTCGCAACATCCGATTAACACAAGACGGGCGAGTGAGCGCTAACGTAATACATCGTGCATTAGCCGCTGCACATTTAGCTCCAACTGTTGCAATTGCTCAAGAAATTATTGACTCAACGCTTTCAACCGAACCCGCTTTTAAATGTGACTATGCGGCAATAATCGATGAGAATTCTTTTGAATTAGCTAGCGATGAAACTAAGCATAAAAGAGGGATTATTGCCGGTTGGATTGATGGAGTTCGCTTAATTGACAATATGACTATGGGACAGGGGCGATAAATGTTGCTAACAATTGATGTTGGAAACACCAACACAGTGCTTGGAATATTTAATGGAAATGATTTGGTCCGCTCTTGGCGAGTAAAGACTGATCCCCGTAGCACTGCTGATGAATTATGGTTGCAATATCGATCACTAGTTGATGGCTTTGAAATCACAGGTCTGTCTGTGTGTTCAACAGTGCCAGCAACTTTGCGTGAACTCCGTAGCATGATTGATGATTACTTTTCTGACATTAGAGTCACAATTGTTGAACCAGGGATAAAAACTGGCGTACCGCTTCTAGTAGATAACCCTAAAGAAATTGGGGCCGATCGAATTGTTAATACTTTGGCAGCCCACACTCTCTTTGGAGGACCTGCAATTGTGGTTGATTTTGGAACCTCTACTAACTTAGACGTTGTCTCACCTAAGGGAGAATTTCTTGGAGGCGCGTTAGCACCAGGAATCGAAATCTCGGTTGATGCATTAGCTGCGCGTGCTGCCCAACTTCGCAAAGTTGAATTGGTTCGACCAAAAAATGTAATCGGCAAAAATACAGTTGAAGCTTTGCAGTCGGGAACTATCTATGGATTTGCCGGCCAAGTTGATGGATTGGTGGATCGCATTACTGCCGAGCTTCGTGAGTCCTACGAAAGCGCACCGACCGTGATTGCAACTGGAGGTTTAGCGCCGCTAATTATTGGAGTTTCAGAAACTATCGACCATCACGAGCCGGATTTAACATTGATTGGGCTTCGCCTGATTCACGAACGAAATGCCTAACTAGGTAGACTTCGGCCCATTATGAGCACAGAAAATACGCCTATTGAAGAGGATCTGCCTGAGCAGCTCCGGATCCGCCGCGAAAAGCGTGCTTCGCTTTTAGCTGATGGAACTGAGCCTTATCCAGTCTCTGTGCCACGAACAAAATCATTAAAAGAGATTCGTGAAAAATACTCAGGACTTGAAATCGATGTAGCAACGGGTGATATCGAATCTCTTACTGGGCGCATTATTTTTAAACGCGATACAGGCAAACTTTGTTTTGCAACTCTCCGCGAAGGCGACGGCACTGAACTTCAGGCGATGTTTTCTTTAGACAAAGTTGGGCAAGAATCTATCGATTCATGGAAATCTGATATTGATTTAGGTGACATCGTTTCTGTTACTGGTGAAATCATCACATCAAAGCGCGGCGAACTTTCAATTCTTGCTAACTCATGGAAGTTGGCATCCAAATCTCTTCGTCCTTTGCCAAATGATCACAAACCAATGTCTGAGGAAACTCGCGTTCGTATGCGCTATGTTGATTTAATTGTCCGCCCAGAGGCCAGATCAAATGCACGTCTACGCCCCGAGGTTATGCGTTCACTTCGCGATACTTTTCATCAACAAGATTTCATTGAAGTTGAAACCCCAATGCTTCAGGTCATGCATGGTGGAGCTGCAGCACGCCCGTTTAAGTCTTTCTCAAACGCC
>CAINSH010000088.1 GCA_903852955.1 uncultured Actinomycetes bacterium
ACCAAAGCTTGGACAGTTGGCTTCATACGTGCGAGATCGTCGAATTCCACTAGAGCTTTGCCCAACTTCAAATCTACAAACTGGTGCGGCTAAAAGTTATGCCGAACATCCCATCGGAGCCTTAGCCCGCTTGCGTTTTAGAGTCACGCTTAATACCGACAATAGATTGATGAGTCAAACTTCTATGTCATTTGAAATGGAAGAGGCCGTGAAAGCATTTGGTTGGGATTTCGCCGAACTACAACGCGTCACAATCAATGCGATGAAAAGCGCGTTTATTCCCTACCCAGATCGTCTTAAGATAATTGAAAATATCATCAAACCTGGTTATGCGAAAATCTCTGCAGAGTAATGATTGATTTTACTGACCCAGCTTTTGTTGCAGATCCATATCAAGGGTTAAAAAGCCTTCGCGAAATGGGTAAGCCAGTTTGGCATGAGCAGATGCAAGTTTTCTTAGCTGCACGCCACAGTGATGCCAACGATGTTTTTCGAAATAAATCTTTGGGCCGCATCTTTAAAGATAAATCCCCGGAGTTTGAATGGGATACATTTAATTGGTTGCACTCTGATTCAATATTAGACAGTGAGCCACCTAAACACACGCGTTTACGTTCGCTGGTTGCCAAAGCGTTTAACCGCAACAAAATTGAAGGAATGCGTCCAGCCGTTGAGCGAATTACCGCTCAACTTCTAGATGACATCGATGCAAAGGTTAAATCTGGCGAAAACTTTGATTTGATCGCAGATTATGCCGAGCCCCTGCCAGTAAAGATCATCGCTGATCTCTTGGGTTTTCCTGAATCGGAAGAACACTTGCTACGTCCTTGGTCACAAGCAATTGTGAAAATGTATGAAGTAAATCCGTCAGAGCAATATCAAATTGAAGCAAAACAAGCTGCGGGCGAGTTTGCCGAATATGTCAGAAACCTTGCTGAGCACCGAAAAACTAATCCAGGCCAGGATTTAATAACTGATTTAGCCATGGTTGAAGAAAACGGCGAAAAACTAAACTCGCATGAGTTAGTTGCAACTTGTGTTTTACTTTTAAACGCCGGACATGAAGCAAGCGTTAATGCTTTTGGAAACGGTATGGTCGCCGTGCTGCAGCGTCCTGATCAGGCAGCTTTGCTGCGAAATAATCCCCGCGCAGTAACTGAAACCGCCTTGGAAGAGTTCATGCGCTTTGATGCTCCATTGCACCTTTTTGAGCGCACAGCCACCGTAGATACTGAAGTTGGGGGAGTTGGGATTGCTAAGGGCCAAAAAATTGCAGCGCTAATTGGTGCGGCAAATAGAGATGGTGAAGTGTTTGCAAATCCAGATCAAATGGATTTAACGCGCGACCCAAATCCACATATTGGTTTTGGCGCTGGAATTCATTTTTGTTTAGGTGCACCGCTTGCGCGCCTAGAGATGGGAGTTTCTCTGCCAGCCTTGTGGGAGAAATATCCAGATATGGAGTTAGCGAGCGAACCAATTCGCAGACCAACTTTTGTTTTACGCGGTTATGAAAGCGTGGCGATTTCAGCTTGCATTGGGTAAGAAGCTTGCGCACCTTTTCGAGTAACCGTTAGAGAAGCAACTCTCACACCTAAACTCATGGCATCAGTAGCAGTTTTAGCGCACGCTAATCCGTAAGCAAAGGTACCTACGAAAGCATCACCAGCACCTGTTGTATCTATCGCTTGAACTTTGGGAGCGGGAGTTCGGGTTAGTGTTCCATCGGCTGAAATGAGCACTGCGCCTTCAGATCCCAAGGTAACTATTGAGTTCTTACCGTTTCTAAAGTTTTTTAAAATTTCATCACTTGTTGGAAGTTGACCGTGTAATTCTTTAAACTCGGTTTCATTCGGAATTATCCAATCCGTTACGGCCAATAGATCTTGGCTAAGTTGTTGATACGGAGCAGGATTTAATATCGTGGTGCAGCCGCGGGCCTTAGCTGCGGTAAAGGCCGCCAGGGTAATCTCCTGCTTAATTTCACACTGTCCAATCACAATCGATAAATCCTTGATTGAGTTAATCCCTTGAATGGCGCGCTCTTTTTCAATTTCATAATTAGCCCCAGGAATAATTATGATTCGGTTCTCGCCATTTCCATCTACCCATATGTGCGCAACACCATTTGGGGTATCACTGCGGTCGACAAAATCTGAGTTAATTCCTAACTTATTAAAGTTTTCGGCGATGGATTGACCAAAAAGATCTCGGCCCAATTTGCCGATGAAGTGAACCTCAGCGCCGCAATGAGCGGCAATTACCGCTTGATTCGCACCTTTTCCACCAAAACCCGTAGTAAATAATTCGCCCTCAACTGTCTGGCCGGCATCAGGAAGATTTTTTGCGTAGGCAGTTAAATCAATCATCGCGCTACCGACTACCGCTACAACTGCTTTACCCATAGCGCTAGGCTATCGCTTATGAATAAAACTTCAATCATTCTTGATGTTGATACTGGTGTTGATGATGCATTTGCCGTTCTATTTGCTGCGCGTCATCCACAGATTAATTTATTGGGAATAACATGTGTTGATGGCAATACCAATGTTGACCAAGTTGTAGCCAATACATTGAAGGTTCTAGATGCCGCAGGGGCGGGAGATATTCCAGTTGCTCGTGGCGCAGTCCGTCCGCTACTTGGTAAATCAGAATATGCCGAATATGTGCATGGCGCAGATGGAATGGGTGATCTAGGTATTGCTCCATCACACCGAAAAGTTGATCCGCGCTCAGCCGTTGAACTCCTTAGGGATCTGATTGAAGAGTCGAAAGATCCCGTCACTTTGGTACCAGTTGCACCTTTAACAAATATTGCACTTTTCTTGCGTGCGTTTCCAGAAACTGCCAAGAAGATTCATCGCATAGTTTTGATGGGAGGGTCAGCTTCAGCTGGAAATGCAACTGCTGCGGCAGAGTTTAATATTTGGCATGATCCTGAGGCGGCGGCAATAGTTTTTCAAAGTGGTGTTCCAATTACTATGTATGGTCTTGATGTTTTCATGCGCCCGGGTGCAACAAGTGCAGATGCAGCAAAATTAAAACAATCGCCAGATCCTGCCGCTCAATTTGCCGCAACTTTGATTGAAGCTTTTATTGAACGTCTGCATGTCTCACCTATAACTTTGGGAGATTATGGAGCGGTGGCTTGCGCTATACAACCTGATCTTTTTACTACCGAAATCTTCGATGTTGTCGTTGATACTTCGCAAGGACCTGCACGCGGTCAAACAATCTGCGATCGCCGAGCACCTTTCTTAAAAGCTCTAGAACCATTAGATCTTGTTGATTCGGCATCTGTTCGCGTAGTGCTTGATTTAGATGTCGAAGCGGTTCAGCAGCTTTGGTTTAAAACCATTGATAAAGGCTGGTCATAGACCGATCGGATGCCACACAGTCTTGTTTTCTAAGAATGCAAGTATGCGACCTGGATCTGCAGATTTAAAACTATAGATTCGCTTGAGGTTTTCT
>CAINSH010000089.1 GCA_903852955.1 uncultured Actinomycetes bacterium
GAAGTCCCGATAGTACGAGTAGGAATACTGAAAGTCCGAATCCTACGAATGTTACGATCTGGTCAAAAGTCTTACGTCTCATTTTTTGTTCTCTCCCATTTTTAATTGTTATGTAGTTGTTGTATTTCCTACTGCAAGACAATTAAAGACCTACTAGGTCAGATGGTGTTTGAACTTTGTTGGTGCTGGCTCTCAGCACAATGTGAAGTGTGTTACGAATTAATCATGACGATGACAAATTGATTTGCCATCTGATCCCATTTCAAAGTGCCTGCACTCAATTTCTAATTTATCAAAGGCGTTATCCCCGTAATGGGTGCGAAAAGCCAATGCAAGCAATACGCGGGTGTTTGTTTCATGATCGGATTTAATAGAAAAAGCCTTCGCTGCCCGGGAGACGGTATTTTCCACAACTTTTTCGGTGTGCGCAGTGTCATGTGCAATTGCGGCATTAGATTTACCTTCACACAGCAACCCAAGTACCAGCTGCTCAAATGGCGTTAACTCGCGCGTTGCAATTCTTATTCTCTCCATGTGGACCTCTCCGTGGTCGTGTACCTAGTGTGTACCTTCGCAAGGCATCTGCGATACCTCTAAGATGCTCGGATGAGCGAAATCTTGACCACAAGCGCTGAGCAAATCCTCACAATCAGCTTTAATCGCCCCGCAAAGATGAATGCCTTGACTCGAGATATGTATGCCGGTTTGGCAACTGCGCTTAATGAGGCTGCTGGAGATTTTGGAATTCGAGCTGTAATTCTGACAAGCGAAGGTGATCATTTCACTGCTGGAAACGACATCGGAGATTTCATGTCGAATCCTCCAACCGAGAGTGATTCAGATGTCGCTAAATTTTTGGCTGCGCTATTAGATTTTCCTAAACCTTTACTTGCAGCAGTTAAAGGAAATGCAGTCGGAGTAGGAACGACCATGTTGCTTCATTGCGATGTAGTGGTCGCATCTCCTACGGCAAAGTTTTCTATGCCATTTACTTCTCTGGGATTAGTTCCTGAAGCAGGATCTAGCTATCTCTTTCCACGACTAGTTGGTTATCAGCGAGCGGCCCAAATTTTTATGACCGGAGAGTCATTTGATGCCAACACGGCAAAAGAGATGGGACTTGTTGCCCAGGTGGAAAGTGATCCAATTACCGCAGTAACCACAATTGCCAAACACATTGCGCAACAACCACCACAAGCAATGATTAATACTAAAGCACTTCTTAAGAGCGGATCACATGATGCGGTAGCCGCGGTCATGCGCGCGGAGTTTGAGCTATTTTCTCTTGCACTTCAATCAGAGGAAGCAATGGATGCTTTCATGAAATTTATGGCGAAGAAGGGTAAATAATGTCACTCGCAGGAAAGCGCATGTTTATTACTGGCGGCTCACGCGGAATTGGTTTAGCAATTGCTTTACGAGCTGCCCAAGATGGCGCCCTCATCGCAATCGCAGCAAAGACTGCCGAAGCGAATCCAAAATTACCCGGAACAATTTTTTCAGCGGCAAAAGAAATCGAAGCAGCAGGTGGTACAGCGCTTCCGATTCAATGCGACATTCGCGACGAGGGACAAATTGAAGCCGCAATCAGTAAAACGGCAGAACAATTTGGTGGAATAGATATTTTGGTAAATAACGCAAGTGCAATCAATTTGACTCGTACGGATCAAACGCCCGCAAAGCGTTTTGACCTGATGTTTGATGTGAACGTGCGTGGAACTTTTTTGACGTCACAAGCAGCCTTGCCCCATTTGAGAAAATCAGCAGAGGCTGGTCGCAATCCACATATCCTTAATCTTTCGCCGCCGCTATCAATGAAAGCA
>CAINSH010000090.1 GCA_903852955.1 uncultured Actinomycetes bacterium
CGAAGTGATCGTAATTCCGCGCTCCCGCTCCTGCTCCATCCAATCGGTCACAGTCGTTCCTTCATGCACTTCCCCCATTTTATGGATGCTGCCCGTGTAGAACAGAACCCGCTCGGTCAACGTGGTTTTCCCCGCATCGATGTGAGCGCAGATCCCGATATTTCGAGTCCTCTCAAGAGAATAGCTACGGGCAATCTTTAATAATCTTAAAGGCGGTTCACTTCAAGGTGGATCGACAATCACACAACAGTATGCCAAGACTGCATTCTTAACTCCGAGCAGAACGATTCAACGAAAGATAAAAGAGCTCGTAATCTCAATAAAGCTTGAAAACCAACAGTCCAAAGATCAAATCTTTGAAAGTTATTTAAATACTATTTATTTTGGTCGCGGATCTTACGGAGTGATGACTGCTTCACAGCAGTATTTCAATCGAAATGTAGATCAACTCACCAATTCACAAGCAGCCGTAATAGCATCAATTCTGCGCTCGCCCGGCCTGTATGACCCAGCTTTTAAAGAAGGTAATGAAGCTCGACTTAAGGCTCGCTTTGAATATGTAAAAAAAGGAATGATTGATGCAGGCTGGTTGGATGCTAAATCTGCAGCAAATATGAAGTTTCCATCGATTGCTCCGCGAGCGACTTCAGGACAGTTGAGCGGGCCAAAAGGTCATATTATTGAAGCTGTTCAGAAAGAGTTAGCGAAGCTTGGATTTAGCCAGGACCAACTATTGGTCGGCGGCTTGGTGATTAAAACTACACTCGATCAACAAGCACAACAATCGGCAGTCGATGCTGTTAATAAATTTTATCCATCCAAAGCACCAGATAATTTACATATAGGCCTAGTTGCAATTCGACCAGGCACAGGTGAAATTGTCGCCTTGTATGGTGGGCGAGATTATTTGCAACGCCAGTTAAGCGATGCAACACAGTCAATCGCACTTGCGGGTTCAACCTTTAAACCATTTGCACTTATTGCCGCACTAGAACAAGGTATTCCGCTTACTTCGATGTGGAATGGGGATTCACCACAAGTATTCGATGATGCTGGAAAGCCATACGAAGTTTCAAACTATGGCAACGAAGGTTGGGGCCAAATAGATTTGATGTATGCGACAAAGCACTCAGTTAATACTGTTTTTGTTCCACTTGGAATCCAAGTTGGACCGAATGCTGTTGTAGATGTTGCTAGGCGTGCAGGTATTCCAGAGTCAGTTGCAATGATGCCAACACCTTCGGTTGTATTAGGTGTAGCTAGTCCACATGTGATTGATGTGGCAAATGCATATGCAACGTTTGCAGCTCAAGGTGTGAAATCCAAACCGTACCTAGTGACACAAGTTTTAGGCTCCAATAAAGGGGTTCTTTACCAAGCTAAACCAGAGACGCAGGAAGTTTTCTCCAAAGAAGTCATGGCCGATTTAACATATGCATTAAAAGGTGTTGTAACCGGTGGAACAGGATCTGCTGCACTTGCCTTAGGCCGTCCAGCTGCAGGCAAGACAGGAACATCACAATCAAATGCTTCAGCGTGGTTTAGTGCATACACACCTCAATTAGCCGCATCAGTTGCATTCTTTCGCGATAGTGCATCCGAATCCCTTAATGGAATCGGTGGTTTAACCTCTGTAACAGGTGGAACTTTTCCAGCGAAAATATGGACAGCTTTCATGAAAGGTGCACTGAAAGGTCAAGAGGTTATGGACTTTCCAGCGCCATCAAATATCGGGGGACTTGATCCGATCGTGATGACATCGGGCGGAACTCAAAGCCGCACCCCCTAATGGCGCTGCGATTTAAAGCCGTACTCGC
>CAINSH010000091.1 GCA_903852955.1 uncultured Actinomycetes bacterium
CAATTACTCTCTTTGACCGTTATGACAAGATCGGTGATGGCAAAATCTCACTTGCGTTCACTTTGGTTTTCCGAGCTCAAGATCGCACGCTCACTGGTGAAGAAGTCTCTGCCATGCGAGAAGCGGCAACAAATCAGGCTGCAAAGAGTTGTGGGGCTATAGTCCGCACCGCATAATTATGCATATACTTGCATAAATATAGAACTTCAGATACGCTCGTACTCATGAAAACAGCGGTCATTGGTGCAAGTGGATACGCGGGCGGCGAACTATTGCGTTTATTAGCAACGCATCCGCATTTCGAAGTCGTTGCAATTAGTGCTCATTCAAATGCGGGGGAATTAGTTACAGCGATTCATCCCCATTTAACGACATATGCCGGAGACAAGTTCCTTGCTATTGATGCAATCGACTTCGCAGACATCGAATTGGTATTTATTGCACTGCCACACGGTGAATCGGCACAAGTGATTTCAAGAATCCCATTTACAGCCAAGATCGTAGATTTAGGTGCTGATTATCGTCTTGATGATGCAAAGCAGTGGGAAAAATATTATGGCGGCAATCATGCTGGCACTTGGGTCTATGGGCTACCCGAACTATCCCTAGGCCACAAAAGTACAATTGCTCAACAAAGCAAAATCGCGAACCCGGGTTGCTACGCGACTGCGATAACTCTCGGAATTGCGCCAGCTGCTGATTTCGTCGATACAAATGACATTGTCGTAGTTGCAGCCTCAGGAACGACAGGGGCAGGACGAAGCGCAAGAATCAATCTGATTGCCAGTGAAGTAATGGGCTCTCTTACTTCTTATAAATTCGGCGGTGTTCACCAACACACTCCCGAGATTGAACAGGCTATTTCTGCAGTTGCTCATAAACCTTGCAAAATTTCATTTACTCCGATTCTTGCACCGATGCCACGTGGAATTCTTGCAACTATCACAACGAAATTAACACAGGACTTAACAACAGAGCAGGTTCATAAAATTTATAGTGATAGATATAAAGATGAGTACTTTGTGGATGTACTTCCAATAGGACAAATGCCTAAAACTGGGTCAGTGACTGGTTCAAATAAATTACAGCTTCAAGTTGCCGTTGATACTCACACAAATCGTTTAATAATTAGTGCTGCAATTGATAACTTAGGAAAAGGCGCAGCTAGTCAAGCAATTCAAAATGCAAATTTGATCACAGGTTTTCACGAAGGCGCAGGTCTTTCAACAGATGGTCTTGGTGCATGAATCTTCCTAAAGGTTTTATAGGCGGCGCCATCAGTGCGGGATTAAAAAGCACAGGGGCACTTGATTTGGCTCTGATTCAAAACTGTGGGCCTGATTTCTTTGGTACGGCTGTTTTTACTTCCAATAAAGTCGTGGCAGCTCCAGTAATTTGGAGTCGACAAGTTGTGAAAGAGAAAATCGTCCAAGCCGTTGTACTAAATTCTGGTGGTGCTAATGCGTGCACCGGTCCACAAGGTTTCGCCGATACGCATAAGACGGCAGAGGTTGTTGGTCAGCTACTAAATATTTCAGCGGGTGAAGTGGTCGTATGTTCGACCGGTTTGATTGGCGAACTATTGCCAATGCCTAAGATTCTAAGCGGCCTTGATCAAATTGTTCCAACGCTAAAAAACCTGAGTGTAGATGAGTGCGCACGAGCAATCATGACTACAGATTCAGTCCCAAAGATTGCAGTGGCTCAGTTAGGTGATACAAATTTTGTAGGGATCGCGAAAGGTGCTGGAATGTTAGCCCCAGCGCTTGCCACCATGCTTAGCGTTGTCATGACCGATGCAATCGTAAGTGATTATGCAGAGGAAATTTTCGCCAGAGTTATCAATCGCACATTTAATCGGATTGATTCTGATGGCTGCACATCAACTAATGACACTGTACTTTTTATGTCTTCAGGTGCTTCTGGATGCGAAATTAAGGATAGCGAGTTAGAGGATTTATTAATGAACGTTTGTAGTTCTCTGGCGCAGCAACTCATTGCAGATGCTGAAGGTTCAACTAAATCTGTGGCTATTACTGTTGTTAATGCATCCACCGAAAAAGATGCCGTAGAAGTAGGACGCGCATGTGCACGTAATAACCTTCTCAAAGCCGCGATTTTTGGTGGAGATCCTAATTGGGGTCGAGTTCTAGCTGCTGTCGGAACGGCCGATGCTCACATGGATCCGTTAAGAATCGATGTTTGCCTAAATGGTGTCCAAGTTTGTACCAACAGTGCACCGGCTGCAGATAAATCAAAAGTCAATTTCTCTGAGCGCTTGGTAGATATCACAATAGATTTACATGTTGGGTCAGCTTCTGCGACCGTCTTGACGAACGATTTGAGCCATGACTACGTGCATGAGAACTCGGCATATTCAACATGATTGTCGTGAAATTCGGTGGGCATGCCATGAAAGATGAAAATGGGGAGTTTGCCAAAGCCATTGCATCTGCCTTAGCAACAGGTGAGTCGGTGGTAGTGGTTCATGGGGGAGGGCCTCAAATCGATGTTGCACTTAATGTGGCTGGAATTGAGTCCAAATTTATTGGTGGATTTAGATTTACAACTAAGGAAAGCTTCAAAATTGTTGAACAAGTTTTAGTTAATGAAGTTGGACCAAAAGTTGCTAATGCTTTATCACTCGCTGGAATTAGCTCCAAAGCAATTTCAGGACGTTCATTGCCTACGTTGGTCGCAAAGAAAAAGGTGTCACTCGTTGACGGTACTCCCGTGGATTTGGGTCAAGTTGGTGATGTCGTGCGCGTAGACACAACGCAGATAACTGAACTCATCGATGCAGGTTTTGTTCCGGTTGTTTCACCATTAGCTAACGAAGAATCAACCGGGGAGGGTCTAAACGTAAACGCAGATTTGGCTGCAGCAGCCATCGCTGGCGCAGTAGATGCATCTGCGCTGATCATCATGACTGATGTCGCTGGCATTTATCGTTCGTGGCCAGATAAAGCCTCACTTATAACTTCGATCTATAGCTCAGAGCTAGAAGGTTTGAAATCTACATTTGCTCAAGGCATGGCGCCCAAAGTACAAGCCGCACTTGATGCAATAGCAGCGGGGGCGAAAGCAGTGAGAATAATCGACGGAACTGATCCATCAAGTTTTGCAAATGCACTACTTGGTACCGGAGGAACATTGGTGATTGCATGAAAAATAAAGCAATGATTTCACAGTGGAAAAGAACTACTCAAAATAACTATGGTGTTCCAACGCTAGCTTTAGTCAAGGGCAAGGGTTTAGTTGTTACTGATGCCGACGGCAAGACCTATCTAGATTTTCTGGGTGGCATTGCAACAAACATCCTCGGCCATGCCCACCCTGCAATCGTTAAAGCTGTGTCAAAACAAATCTCTGTACTAGGCCATGTAAGCAATTTCTATGCTCATCCAAATGCATTAGCGCTTGCAGATAAATTGATCTCAATGACTGGAGATAAATCGGCACGAGTATTTTTCTGTCAATCAGGTGCCGAAGCTAATGAAGCAGCTTTAAAACTCTCACGAAGAACTGGAAGAGTTCGAATTGTTGCAGCCCGTGGCGCTTTCCACGGCAGAACCATGGGAGCGCTATCTCTGACCGGGCAACCGGCAAAGCGAGAACCATTCGTACCGTTGTTAAAGGGAATAAAGCATGTTGCATTCGGTGACATAAATGCGATGCGCCGAGCAATAAATAAAAAAACTGCCATGGTTATTCTTGAACCCATAATGGGGGAAGCAGGAGTAATAGTTCCGCCAGCGGATTATTTAGCTGAAGTACGTCAACTGTGTGACGCAGCTGGTGCGCTATTGGTAATTGATGCAGTCCAAACAGGCATGGGCCGAACAGGTGATTGGTTTGGTTATGAATATTCAGGAATAAAGCCAGATGTAATAACCGTTGCAAAAGGTTTAGGTGGTGGATTACCACTTGGCGCAATGATTGCTTTAGGTAAGGCTGCAGAAATATTTAAAGCCGGCGATCATGGTTCAACTTTTGGCGGAAATCCAGTAACAACGGCCGCTGGTTTGGCGGCAATTAATGTGATCGAAAGAGATTCCTTGATGAAGAAGGCCGTAAAGTTTCATGAACACATACTTACCGAAGTTGCACTGATTCCTGGTGTAAAACAAGTTCGAGGTGCAGGTTTATTGATTGGGATTGAACTTGAAAAGCCAAATGCCAACGAAATAGCCCAAGCAATGATGGATGCAGGCGTCCTGGTAAATGCTGCAAACGCTTCAACAATTCGTATTGCTCCTGCGCTCATTGTTACGCAAGCACACATTGATAAATTCATCGCCACCTTTAGAAAGGTCCTAACCGATGGCAACTAACTCAACCAATGTTTCGGCACGTCGGGCCAAAGCAATCGCTTTGATTCAATCGGGTTCAATTCATTCGCAATCTGATTTAGTGGTTGCGCTAAAAAAGAATGGATATCGAGTCACTCAGGCAACTGCCAGTCGAGACCTTGAAGAAATTGGCGCAGTTCGCGCCCGTGGAAGAGATGGTGAATCTATTTATAAGATAAATGATTCAGCCGATGATGCACTCTCTCGCATCAATCCTGTGCCATCTAAATTAATTCTCTCTGTTGATCACAGCGCTAATTTGGCAGTAATACATACACCGCCAGGTGCAGCGCAATTTGTCGCCAGCTCTTTAGACCACGCCAATCTCACGGGTGTAATTGGCACCATTGCAGGCGACGACACGATTATCCTTGTGTCCAAGATAGCTACTGGCGGAGCACAGTTAGCGAAAGAATTACTCACCTACGCAGCGTCAAAGAATGGGAGAAAATAGATGGCACTCTGGGGTGGCCGATTTTCGGAGGCACCAGCTGATGCTGTATTTGCTCTCTCACGTAGCGTGCATTACGACTGGCGCCTTGCGCCATACGACATTCGTTCTTCACTTGCGCACTTATCAATCCTTGAATCCTCAGGATTAGTTGCCAA
>CAINSH010000092.1 GCA_903852955.1 uncultured Actinomycetes bacterium
CCAAAAGTGAAAGTTGGTTCCCAAGAGATATTTACTTCATCGCCCTTATCAAATGGTGGCACACCGTCATCATTTTGCTCAAAGACCATAACTTCTTGACCCCAGGGCATTGCAACCACATATTGAGTACTGACGCCGATATATGAAACATCTTCGATTCGACCACCCGTAAGTTGATTACCTCTTACTGGGGTACCAAGCAATGAGATTCTAAATTTCTCTGGGCGGATTCCTGCATACATTGAATTATCAACTGCGTGGCTTCGGTTCTTTGGCATTGAAATCTTTTGTCCAAATAAATCTACAACTAAATTATCACCGTCGTTGCCTTCGATTTTGCCCTTAATTAAGTTGGATTGGCCCAAGAAGTTGGCAACAAAGGCAGTCTTAGGATTGTCATACAAATCAGCTGGTGAGCCCATTTGCTCGATTTTTCCTTCGTTCATGACAGCGATTGTGTCGGCCATTGTCATTGCTTCTTCTTGATCGTGAGTGACGTGAACGAAAGTTAATCCAACCTCGCGCTGAATCCACTTGAGTTCAATCTGCATCTGGCGACGAAGTTTTAGATCTAGTGCGCCAAGTGGCTCATCAAGGAGTAATAACGCTGGACGGTTAACGATTGCGCGCGCAAGTGCAATGCGCTGTTGCTGACCACCAGAAAGTTGGGTTGGCTTGCGCTGGGCTAAGTGTGGAAGTTCCACAAGGTTGAGAACTTTGTCTACCTGTTCTTTAACATCTTTAATACCGCGACGGCGCAAACCAAAAGCGATGTTTTCAAAGATTGTTAAATGTGGAAACAGTGCATAGTTTTGAAAGACAGTATTAATGGGGCGCTGATATGGGCGCGTAGTTGTAATGTCGGTATCACCTAAATGAATACTTCCAACCGTTGGTTCTTCAAGTCCAGCAACCATGCGAAGTGTTGTGGTTTTGCCACAACCTGATGGGCCAAGGAGGGCAAAAAATGATCCTTTTGGAATCGTTAGCGTCAGATCATCAACTGCATTGAAATCACCGTATGACTTAGTGATACGAGTGAGTTTGAGATCGCCTCTTGCTGAAATTGAATCCTTTGACACTAGTTACCTTGTGCCTGCTGGAAAGCTTCTGACCACTTAGTTTCCTCTTCGGGTGAAAGTGAGCGGAATACATTTAGACGAGATGCAGTCTTTTCAGTTGGGAAGATGTACTCACTTGTTGCAAGTTCAGGAGAAATTTTTTCCATCTCAGCTTGTGCACCTTTAACTGGGCACACGTAGTTAACGTAAGCTGCAACTTCTGCAGCAACTGCTGGTTCGTAATAGTAATTAATCAACTTTTCGCCATTTAACTTACCTTCAGCTGATGCCGTTGAAGGAATCATCAAGTTATCACCTGAAATAGTTCCGCCGGCTTCAGGAATTGCGAAATCAAACTTTCCTTCATTTTCTGAAGAAAGAATGAACATATCTCCTGACCAACCAATAACTGCAGTTGCATCTCCTGATGTCAGATCTTCTGCGTATTCATTGCCCTTAACACCACGAATCCAACCATCTGAAATCTTGCCCGCCATGAAATCAACGGCGTTCATGAATTGATCCTCAGTTACCTTTGTAATATCTACGCCTTGACCCAACAAAATTACGCCAATTGTGTCGCGCATTTCAGTGAGAACAACGATCTTTCCCTTGTTCTGTGGAGCGAATAAATCATCGAGTGTTCGAATTCCCTTTGGATTTTTTTCAACGTTCCAACCAAAACCACCCATAATGCCCTGCCAAGTCAGAGTTGATTCACGGTTTGGGTCATATGAAGGTGAAGCTAGTGAATCCAAGATATTAACTTTATTAGGAATATTTGCTGCATCAAATTTTTGTGTATATCCAAGACGAATCCAGCGGGCTGCCATCCAGTCTGTTGGTGTTACAACGTCATACCCAATGTCTTCACCAAGTTTAAGTTGTGCCTGAACTTTTCCATAGAACTCATCGTTGTCGTTGTAGTCTTCAAAATACTTAGCTTCGATTCCGCTTTGTTCTGAAAACTTAACAAGAGTTGGATATGTCTTTGAAGCTTCATCAAAATCTAGATATAAAGGCCAGTTGCCCCAACGAACAGTATTTGCATCACCGCCAGCAGAAGATCCTCCGCCGCCACATGCTGCAAGTAAACCTGCTGCACCTAAACCACCTGCGCCAGCTAAAACTGCACGACGTGAAACCTGCGTTCCTAAAATTGAACGGGCTTCTGGTGAGAGTGAACGCTCTGTTGCCATACTGATTTACTCCTTATTGTGGGTTCTTGATGTACTGGGTACTTCAGGCGAAATACTACGCCCCAAGGTTGGTCATTACGTGCTTGATTCGTGTGTAATCTTCAAATCCATACGCTGAAAGATCCTTGCCATAACCAGAGCGCTTGAATCCACCGTGAGGCATCTCGGCTACAACTGGGATATGGGTATTGATCCAGACGCAGCCGAAATCAAATGCCTTTGCCATCCGCATCGCCCGGCCATGATCTTTGGTCCAGACACTTGATGCCAGGCCATATTCGACGCCATTGGCCTTTGAAATCGCATCAGCTTCGTCGGTGAACTTTTGAACAGTGATAACTGGTCCGAAGATTTCACTTTGAATCATTTCATCATCCTGTTTTAAATCAGCAACCACGGTTGCTGGGAAGAAGAAACCTGGCTTATCAAGGGCGCTTCCACCAGTCATTACTTTGGCGTGAGATGGCAGACGATCAAAGAAGGCGCTGACTCGTGCCAGTTGATTTGCGTTATTGACTGGGCCTAAGAAGACATCTTCTGCCGGTGATCCAATTGCAATGCCCTTGGCCTGTTCAGTTAATAATGCTACGAACTCGTCATAAGCGCCAGCTTCGACAAGAACGCGAGTTGCCGCGGTGCAGTCTTGGCCAGCGTTGAAATATCCGGCGATGGCAATTGCTTCGGCTGCCGCAGGTAAATCTGCATCGGCATAAACAACTACTGGGGCCTTACCACCAAGTTCAAGGTGTACTCGCTTTAGCTGAGTCGCGGCAGATTGTGCCACTTGAATTCCAGCACCGACTGATCCTGTGATTGAAACCATGTCTGGACGTTTGTGTTCGACCACCATTCGTCCAGTTTCGCGTTCGCCGCAAACTACATTGAAAACACCGTCGGGTAAAAATTCTGACATTACATTTGCCATCCATACTGTCGATGCTGGCGTTGTATCACTTGGTTTTAATACAACAGTATTTCCAGCTGCAATGGCCGGTGCCCACTTCCAAACGGCCATCATCATTGGATAGTTCCACGGTGTTACTTGACCAATAACTCCAACAGGTTCGCGGCGAATCATTGAGGTCATTCCTGGCATGTATTCGCCGGCAGATTTTCCTTCAAGATTTCGTGCAGCTCCAGCAAAGAAACGAATCTGATCAACCATCGGTGGAACTTCTTCAGTTGTTGTTAATGAGATTGGCTTACCGGTATTGGTAGTTTCAATTTCAATAATTTCATCTGCTCGAGACTCGATTGCATCTGCAATTTTTAGTAATGCACGCTGGCGCTGAGATGGAGTTGAATCACGCCATCCTGGAAAGGCATCACTGGCAGCCTTAAATGCCGAATCAACATCGGCAGCATTTGATTTAGGTGCATTGGCATATGCCTGACCCGTTGATGGATTAATAAGTGAAGTTGTCTCGCCGGACTTGCTGTCTACGGCCTTGCCGTTAATAAAATTCGTTAACTTTTCCATGGCCTTGATACTAGTTAATTCTTTTCCTTTTCACTAGCGGCTAATTGGCCACAGGCCCCATCGATTTCGCGGCCTCTCGTGTCGCGGACAGTAACTGGGACGCCATAACTTTCTAAAATGCGGACAAATTCAGCTTCATCTTCGCGACGAGATGCGGTCCACTTAGATCCAGGGGTCGGGTTGAGCGGGATCAAGTTGACGTGGGCGTTGCGGTTTTTCAGTAACCGGCCAAGTAAATCTGATCTCCATGACTGATCATTGATGTCTCGAATCAGGGCGTACTCAATCGAATATCTGCGGCCAGTTTTCTTCTCATATGCATCCGCCGCGGCGAGAACTTCCTTTACTTTCCACCGTGAATTAATTGGAACTAAAGAATCACGCAGTTCATCATCTGGAGTGTGTAGTGAGACAGCCAACGTAACAGATAAGCCTTCTTGGGTAAGTTTTTCGATTCCATTTACCAAACCAACTGTTGAAACGGTAACCGAGCGGGCGCTAATTCCTAGACCTTCAGGATTTGGATCGGTAATATTTCGAAGCGTTCGCATTACCGCGTTGTAGTTTGCGAGAGGCTCACCCATTCCCATAAATACAATATTTGAAAGTCTGGCTTCTCCCCCAGGAAGTTCCCCATTTGCACATGTGCGAGCTGCTGCAACAATCTGTTCTGTGATTTCACCGGCACTTAAATTTCGAGTTAATCCGGCTTGACCCGTTGCACAAAATGGACAGTTCATTCCGCAACCGGCCTGGGATGAAATACATACCGTGACACGATCGGTGTAACGCATCAAGACTGACTCGACTAGTACGCCATCATGTAATTTCCACAAATCTTTACGAGTCATGCCACCATCGCACTCAACCGAGCGAACAAGTTCAATTAACTTTGGCGTGAACTGTTCGGAAATTCTTTGGCGCATTTCTGCCGGAATATCTGTCCAATTTGATGGATCATTAGAAAGATGCGTGAAGTAATGCGTTGCAACTTGATTGGCTCTAAATGCAGGTAAGCCCAATGATTTCGCTAATTCAC
>CAINSH010000093.1 GCA_903852955.1 uncultured Actinomycetes bacterium
GGGTTGGTCACGAAGATGCCGAAGAAGAAATTAAGAATTCTTACAACCGTTATAACGGTTCACATTAATTCGTTGGCACCAACTGCTTTGGGCAAGAAGCAATAATCTTTACAATCGCCGCCTTTTCTGGCGCGGTTAACCACAATCCATATTTGGCTTTAACTGCCACTTGCCGAGCAACATATGCACACCGATAGTTCTTCTTCGGTGGCAACCATGTTGCGGCATCTCCATCACTTTTTTGCGAATTAAGTTGACCCTTGACCGCTAATAAATTCAATGGATCATTTGCAAAAGCAGTTCGTTTTTCAATTGTTAATTTAAAGGCCCCGGTTTGCCAAGCATTAGATAGCGCAACCACATGATCTATCTGCACCGCATTACTTGTGCCTACTCCCCTGACAAAATCGATACTTTCGCCAGAATATGGATCAATTAATGTGCCACTTAGAATCGTGCAGCGATCTTTAAAAACCTGTCCGATGAGATCTCGTTTTAAAATATCGTTACGAGTATCACAGCTGTTCCCGTCGACATCTTTCCAAGCAGTTCCAAACTGATCTCTGGCATAACCGGTTTTTGGAGCACGCCCCTTCACCGCTAACGTGGAAATTACCTCCGTCACCGTTGGCGTAGCGGCCGTAGCCTCTGGTACTAACCCAGTCAGAAATAGCGCCAGCGACAGGGCAATCCGTATTTCCCAGTGACTCATACGAGCATTTTGGTCGGTGTCGCGCGTGTGCAGCAAGGCCCTAGTTGCTGATAGGTTTCCACCTGCATTCAAGCGTTTCCGGCGCCTGGGTGCCTCGGGTTGTTAGCTCAGTTGGTAGAGCAGGTGACTCTTAATCACCGGGTCGGGGGTTCGAGTCCCTCACAACCCACTTATGTAGGTGAATCCGAGATTTAAACGGAGATTTCTATGAAAGCCACCGAAATCCAATTCGCACTAAACCTCAAAGCTCTATCCGTTCCGCAATGTCGGCGTTTAGTACAAGTGCTTATTAGTGGCAGTGCTTCACCGGGAGAACTTTCAAAGGCCTGCAAACTCTCACCAGCTTCTATTGAAAAACACTTGGACATTTTAAAAGATGCCGGTTTAGTTAAAGTAAGAAAAGTTAATGGAGAAAACAGGGTAAGTCTGCAGATTGCAAAACTAAAACCAACTCTTGCGTGGTTTTCGAAACTCAAAATTCAAGCAGAGTGATAAACGCACCCTACAGGCTCAATCTTTGTACTACTCACCTATTGATTTGGACTTCGCATAAAGGTATTTTTCGAAAGTCGAAATACGGCACCGGAGGGAAAATTAAATGGCAAAAACTACTGAAGTATGGATAGTTGAAGGCGTTGAAGGAACAACTCGTCGCCAGCAAATGGCACGCCTAGGTGAATGGAAGAAGTTATTTCTTGCAGAAGCAGGAGCATCTGCTGTAACCATCTGGGAAGGTGGATATGGCGAATACGCAGGTGCTTGGCTCTATGCAGTTGAGTTTGATAATGCAGAGGCATATGGAAAGTCTCAAGACAAGTTCCTTGCAAATTCAAAGAGCTTTGATGATGCAATGGAAGTTTGGCAGAAAACACCAATGCTTAAGTTCCGTGGTGGTGGCTTGATCCATCATGTAGAGATCTAAGTACTGCCAAACTAATTATGTAAATTTCAGAAAAATAGAAAGGGGCCTAAGAAATTAGGCCCCTTTCTTAATCTGAAGCGATTTAACTGGTTAAATTGAAGTTTGATAATAAGAATCGTGTGAAATCCAGTCGCAGATTGCAGACATTTTCTGGACATCAGCATTAAATTCAGGGTTATTGTTTAACTCGTCATTAATTTTTCCATTGCTTTCGCCGCTAGAAAATACTTGATAAGCAATCACACAACCAAGATGTCTACCGACATTACCTGTGTTAAACCAAACCTCTTCAACACCTGCAGCCATGACCATTTTCTTGAATTTAGCGCACATCTCTAAAAATTCAGTTGTCTTTCCAAGGTGAGGCCTTGCCACTGTTACTTCTACCAACTTTGCCATTTCTCTCTCCGATCTATAGGGGGTGGTGGATGTATCTATTTCTTCATCTTTAACAGCATGGGAGTCAAACTATTTAAACTTTTTACTGGATTCCCAATAGCAAGAATATGAATCATGTATCCAGCCAAGGCAATCCAAGGATTAATCAAACAAATAGACACAAGGATGAGACCAATGACTGCAGGTATGGCATTAAAAATAATGAGGAATCTGTCTCGCTCTTTTGGGGAAAATGATGCCAAAATGAAATCATCAGTGAAATTAACTGATGTGTCACCTTTAAATATCCCAACTATCAATCTTTGAATTGTTACTGTCCAATTTTGCCCAAAGAGACATACTCCGAAATAAAACACACCCCACTTCATATTGGGTGTGTTTAGATTTTCAGCTAATAACGCAACGCCAAATGGCATAAGAGCAACCCAAGCCATAGTTAAACCATGGTTCCAAACGATCATGGCATTGGTTCCTGCCACGTATTGCCCAGTTACGTGATATTGATACCACCAAGAAAAGAGCACAACGAAACCAAGAACATATGCGAGGAAAGTGGGCCAATTTTCAAAAAGAGTGGCATTGAAATCTTCACTCTCGCTGATTTTATGCACTAAAGCGACGACATCTAGGCCTAACAGGGTTAGCGCAATCGAAAATACGCCATCGCTTAGTGAATCAATCAATTTATGACTGATGTGCTTTATTTTAAAATCCATTTAGCTCTCCGTTTAATCAGCTGGTGAACTTAAAGAAACTAAGCGTTAATTGCCATTAATTGAGTAACGGCTGCAACAACACAGATTATTGTGCAAAAGACTCTGAAGGCGCCCCATGGAGTTTGTTTTCCGCCGGCCGCATAGGTTGAGTTTTCATCGCCAGTGTCTTTTGATAGCGCTGCAAAAATTTTCAGTTCGGTATCAAATGAGAGAAAGCTTGCAATGTTTAGCATGACTACAAATGCTGATAAAGCTAGTTTTTCTTGGCTACTGAGGTCTGCAAGAACATTGAGTGCGATTGTGGCGATATTTCCGAAAACAAAGGTCATTCGAGTTGTATTAAAGCCAAGCTCGTTATTGTGCGCTCTTTGAGTGATGAGATGGTGATCCATTTTTCTGCCTCTCCGTTGAAGTAGTTAGGAATCTTTCACAAATTATTTTCCCTTAGGCAAGGGACAAACTCTGGCAACACGCTCATTGGGCATGAAAAAAGCTGGGGCTAATTAACCCCAGCTTTCCTCATTACATCAAGAAACTATTGCTTGAGTGCTTTCATGGTCAGCGGAATAAATACTGCCTGCACGATTATTGTGACAATAGTAAATGTGCCAGGTGAACCATCGGCAAAAATACTTAGGACTTGTCCTACAGTCCAACCAATCACAGTAAGCAGGATGAAATAGAGCGCCGGTTCCTGATACTTACTGTGTGAGAGTGAATAGATTGCGAAAATACAAAGTGCAACTTCTGCGGCTGTAAAAGCGCGCAAGTTAGACAAGATAACGACACTTAAATTATCTTCGCCGAATGCAGTTGCTGGCATAAGCATCCCAGCAAGTGCTAACAGCCCTTGGATTATTCCGGTGAAGCCAAGTACAAACGTACGGGTGTTGAGTTTCATCTAGAAAACTTCCCATTCTGAGTTAGTTGGATTAACTCAGAAATAAAGTGTTCAGGGACAATAAACTCTTTTCAAGCGACCCGCCGTATATGGGTTAGAATTTTCGCTTACGAACGGAGCGAAATCGTGCCTTTAGGAAGTAATCAGATCTCATCTCACCCACAGCGAATCATTTGTGGGGTGCCGACTGAGTTTTTCTCAATCATGTTTGCGGATCTTTACGACCCAATGGCAATTCCATCTGCCTGGCAGAAGTTTTGGGCCGAGTTCCCAAAGGCAGATATGCCAAGTAATGCCCAGGCATTTGGAGTTTCAATTCCAATCGAAGATTCAAATGGAAAATTGCACTACGTAGCAGGCGTAGAAGTTAAAGCGGGTTATGAAGCACCGGAAGGTTTTGAATTAGTGGTGATTCCTGCCGGAAATTATCTGGAAGTAACGCATGAAGGTCCAATTTCAAACCTTGCACCAAGTTATGGCGAAGCCTATGGCGTGGTTTTACCGCAATCTGGCGCTGAAATGCGTGGCGGACCACATTTAGAACTTTATGACGCAATGTTGAATCCAAATGCCGATGATTACAAAATGGGAATCTTAATTCCAGTTAAGTAGTTTTTTAAGCGCCTTCATATGCGCGCTTCATGGCAGCTAAATCAATTTTCTTCATTGCAAGCATTGCTTGTGTTGCGCGTTGTGCGCCAGCTGAATCAGAGCCACCTAAGTATTGGCCCATTTCAGGAGCAGTTACCTGCCAAGAAACTCCAAATTTATCTTTGAGCCAACCACACTGACTTTCTTGACCGCCATCTGCAGTGAGCAATTCCCAATACTTATCAATTTCAGATTGATCCGCGCAAGGAATTTGGAATGAGATTGCTTCGGAGTGCGGAAACTGTGGACCGCCGTTAAGACCAATAAATGGGCGACCAAAAATTCTGAAGTTAACGACTACTTCCTCGCCTTGCACGTTTCCTGGCGTATCAGTTGGCGCTATCCAGTTATCGGCAACCTGACTATCGGGGAAAATACTTGTGTAGAAATTGGCGGCTTCTCGAGCGCGTCCGTTGAACCAAAGGCATGTTGTTAATTCCATTGGAGAAACTTACCCCAATATTTAAACAAGTCTGTGGTCAAACCAATTACGCGCTAGAGCCAAAATCTGTGGTTCTGTCATTGCATTTAAATTCTCGTCCAACGCATCCACAATTTTCTTACCCAAATCAGGGTGCTTTCTTTCGAGGTACTGAACAAAGTGAACCATTGAGCTAGCTTTGCCAGTTCCGTGGCCGATGAGCAGGATTTCAGAGGCGGCAGAAATCGATTCAGCAATCTCTTCATAAAACTTAAGGGTCAACGTGTCTTCATGCTTATTGAGATGGTCATTGGGTCCATTTTTTATGTGTAAATGCTTATGCCTTTCAGGTACATGAATTTTTTCGGGCTTTGAACCTTTTTCAGTTCCGGTTGCCCAAACCTTTGCATCTTCATTTGTAATTGTTACTACTACGAATTTATTTGATATCTCGGACATTTTGATTCCTTCTTCCAATTGAATTCTCTGGCTTGGGCGAACTACTTCTTTTTTGTATATCCCTTAGGGCAAACCGGCTTAAGGGCTGCGATCTTCTTAATTTTTTTTCCCTTAACGCAGGTAATCAACTTGTTTTTTAGCGCCGCATACTCAAGTTTGCCTAAAGTAACTTCGAACTCGCCAAATTCTTCAGATGCGTAGGCTTTTGTTGAGGCCACTTCGGTATTTGGGTCAACTAAGTTTTTTTCAATCATCGAGCGCACTTCAAGGAAATCGATAATCGCTGATTTGAGAATTGATGTAGATGAGGCGTCATTAAACAGCTTTGGCTTAAGCGCCAAGAAACGTGCGTATTGCGTATCAAACATAGCTGCATATTTGACTTGTAGAACCGCCACTTCTTCAGCCCTGGTTGGTACAACATCCTCTGCATAAACAGGGGCGGTTCCGCCAACAATGAATGAAGCAACTAGAACGAATAAGAGGCTGCGTAGTTTCATAACTCAAAAATACTTTAATAACCCCTTCTAATTGGCAAAAACTTATTCTTCTGAGTGATAGCGCTTGTGATTTAGATTATCCTTCACGCATGGCACTTCACCCTCAAGTACGGGCATACCTAGATCATGTAGAAATCAATAACCCTTTTCCAGAAAACCCTACTTTGCAACAAATTCGGGAAGATGTGTATGGATATATCCAATACGCAGGCCCTGCCTCTGATGAAGTATTGATTGAAAATACTTACTACACATCCCCAACTGCCGATATTCATGCAGTTATTTGGCGCCCAAAGAATGTGAAAGCTAATGCACCAGCCCTTGTTTATTTCCATGGTGGTGGCTGGATCTACAGTTTTCCTTTGCGATATTCAGTAGTGCTATCGAATATGGCTGCTGAGACTGGTTTCGTGATCATTGCAGTTAATTACCAAAAAGCACCTGAACATCAATTTCCTATTCCTTTTGATGATTGTTATGCAGGTTTACTGTGGGTCGCAAAGAATGCACAGATACTCGGAATCGATCCAACAAAAATTGGAGTTGGCGGCGATAGTGCAGGTGGAAACTTAGCCGCAGCCGTTGCTTTAAAAGCTGCCGAAACTGGCGACGTTAAATTGGCTTACCAGATGCTTATTTATCCTTGTATCGATACCAACTTTGAAACTGAATCTTATAAAGCACATGCCAAAGGTTTTGGGTTGCTTGCATCTGGCATGGAAAACGCTTGGCGCATTTATATTCCAGAAGAGCATCGGAACAATAAATTTGCTGTTCCAGGTCGTGCAACTACATTTAAGAATGTAGCTCCTGCAATTATCGCTGTGGCTGAACACGATGTTTTGCGCGATGACGGCGCGAATTACGCGGCGGCTTTAGAAAAAGGTGGAGTTCCTGTTACTTTTAAGGAGTACCCAGGAATGATCCATGGCTTCTTTCAATATGGCGCCATGGTTGATGATGCGTACGCATTGCGCACTTGGCTTAGCCAGTCGATACAGAAAGCGGTGAATTAGTGTTTGAAGCGCACACCCTCTTAGTTGCAGGTTTCTTGTTTCTTGGGGCAATTCTTTATACATCAGTTGGCCACGCAGGTGCTTCGGCATATATAGCGGTTATGACGCTGTTTGATTTACCGCCAGTGGTAATTAAGCCAACTGCACTTACTCTCAATATTTTTGTATCTTCATACGCCTCTTTGCGCTACATAAGAGGTCAGTTATTTCATAAGGTTCTTTTCCTTTATTTAATTATCGGCTCAATTCCCGCCGCTTTTATCGGCGGTCGCATCAATCTGCCCAGCAATATTTACAAGCCAGTTATTGGAGTTCTGCTTCTGCTCTCAGGAGTCCGGTTTCTTATCCAGGCAATGCAAAATGAAAAACCTGCAACCGAGGTCAATAAGTCTCTAGCAATCTTTATCGGTGCATGTGTTGGGTTGTTATCAGGAATAACTGGCACGGGTGGAGGAATTTTTCTTTCTCCATTGATTATTTGGCTGGGTTGGGTTGGAGTGAGACAGGCTAGCGGCACGGTTGCCGCATTTATCTTTGTAAATTCAGTAGCAGGATTGCTGGGAAATTTTCAGTCCACATCATCTTTGCCAAGCGAGCTTCCGATTTTCCTAGTGGCAGTACTGCTTGGGGCGTTTATTGGTACGCGCTTTGGAATTAAGAGATTTTCATCCACTGGCGTAAAGCGCGCACTCGGATTCGTTCTTCTGATCGCTGGAGCTAAGTTCTTACTTGCTTGATAAACCTTTTGCGATTCCAAGCCCTATTAATGCTCCAAGTACTTGGGCTAGAACAAATGCGGGCACTGATCCAAGTTCAATGCCTGCAAATGAATCACTAAAGGTTCGTCCAATTGTTACCGCGGGATTGGCAAATGAAGTTGAACTAGTGAAAAAGTAGGCGCTGCCAATCCATGAAGCAACACTTACTGGGATTAACGTAAATTTTTCTTGGGAAACCAAGAGATTTATGATCAGAATCAAACCTGCAGTGGCAACAATTTCACTTATAAACAAACTGCTTCCGGTGCGGTTTTTAGTCGCATTTTCTAAAATCGGATGCTCAAACATGGCATTTGCCAATGCTGCACCCGTTATGGCTCCCAATAGTTGAACTAATAAATACTTCAATAAAAGCGCCAATGGAATTCGCTTTTGTATAAAGTCGATCAAGCTCACAACAGGATTGAAATGAGCACCGCTTATAGGAGCTAAAACTTGGATTAGCACCATTAATCCGAAAACAGTTGAAACCGTATTGATTAAAAGTTGTATTCCAACATCATCAGTCAGATTTGTAGCCATGATTCCAGAGCCAATAACAATGGCAACCAGCAAAGCGGTGCCCAGAAATTCGGCAAATAGTTTTCTCATGGGTTCAATGTCTGTTTTAAATTTTTACTGAACACCGATGATGTCGACAACGAAAATGAGTGTTTCGTTTGGACCAATTGGGCCAGAACCATTTGGGCCATAGCCAAGATCAGATGGAATTACGAGTAAACGGCGCCCGCCTACTTTTGCACCAGGCAAGCCTTGCTGCCATCCTGCAATTACACCTGCAAGTGGGAAAGTTGCTGGCTGTCCACCTGACCACGATGATTCAATAATTTTTCCATTAGACCAAGTCATTAATGTGTAATGAACCGTCAAAGTAGAAGAGGCCAATACTTCGGCGCCCGTTCCTACGATGATGTCTTGTGTTTCTAAAGTTGTTGGCGCAGTGCCAGTTGGCGCAGTAATTGTTGGTGCCTCGCCCGCATTAGCTGTTACTGCCGGCAAGCCTGAAGTTGATGATTCTGCCACTTTGTCTTTTCCTCCAC
>CAINSH010000094.1 GCA_903852955.1 uncultured Actinomycetes bacterium
CACCGCCAGTTTGAGCCAACTGCGAGACTAAACCCCACTCTGCGCATAACGTTAAACCATAACTTGCATTCTCAACGTTGCAACCAGTAACTATCCGGCCATCTGAAACGAGCGCGGCTACACCTACAGGAAACTTGGAATAAGGGACATAAGCTTTTTTCATAACTTCGATTGCATTAGTACGAAGTAAATCCCAGTCGATATCCATTAGTGAGATCCCCCGCGCTTGTACGGAATACCATCGCTTGCGGGTGCGCGTACTTTTCCAACAAAGCCAGAAACGGCGATTATTGTCACGATATAAGGGACCATCACCATGAACTCACTTGGAATCGGTGTTCCAGTGATGGAAAGAACTGTCCGTAGTTGATCGGCAAAGCCAAATAGTAAGGCTGCAGCGACAGCACCGAGTGGAGTCCACTTTCCGAAAATCAGTGCAGCAAGTGCGATAAAGCCCATTCCCGCTGTCATTTGGCGACTAAAAGCGCCAGAAGATCCAACGGTGAAGAATGCGCCACCAAGGCCGGCAACAAGGCCGGCAATCAACACATTGCGAAAGCGAACCTTATTAACATCGATACCCACGCTCTCTGCTGCAACTGGCAGTTCGCCCACTGCGCGCATGCGTAGACCCCATTTTGACTTGAACAGTGAGAGTTGAATAACCGCCACAATCACATACAGCATGTACACGATGATTGTCTGTGAGAAGAAAATCGGGCCAATCAATGGAATCTTTGAGAGTACAGGAATCTGAATTGTGCTAAAAATCGGCGATGAGTTCCATGTAGCTGAATCGGTTGTTAAAACCCGTTGTGATGCAAAGCTTGTTAAGCCGATAACTAACACATTAATAACAAAGCCTAAAATAACTTGATCGACGGCATATTTAATTGCAAATGTAGCAAGAAGTAGTGAGATTAACGCCCCTGCTAATGGTGCTACCAATAAACCTGCCCAAGCATTTTGTGTCAAGCTTCCAACGACACCTGCTGCGAATGCACCCGCTAATAGCTGACCTTCTATTGCGATGTTAATTACTCCAGAGCGTTCACAAATCAGACCTGAAAGTGAGCCAAAGACGAGCGGAATAGCTAAGAAAAGTCCGCCTTGGAGTAAACCAGTTACAGAGATTGCTGCGCCAGCTGCCGCCCAGCACATAAAGGCGATAAAGATGCTCAGAGCGTAAGCCAACGCACTTGCGCCTAGCTTTTTCACCTGACGGGCACGTAGAAATGCAACACCTAAGAAAACTACAGCTAATCCGCTAAAGCAGTAAGCGCCAAATTTGGATCCAATTATCCAGGAGTGAATGATGACCCACTCATCTCCTAATACAAAGTTAAAAGTTACATTCTGTGATTTGCCTGGCAGGTAGGCAAAGAGAATGAATGAAACAACGTTTAAAACCGCCATAATTACTAAGTTTCGGGTGCGCTTTTTCGCTAATGCTGAAACAACTTGCTTATTTTTCATTAGCCATTCCAACCCTTCGAAGCCATTTCCTGACCACTCTCAAGGTTCTTAATCTTTAGATAGCGAGTTATTAATCCAGGTGCGGCGATAAACAAAACAACTAATGCTTGAATCACTAGGACAATCTCAACTGGAACTTGAACATTTGCCTGCATTGTTGAGCCACCCACACGTAGTCCTGCGAAAAGAAGTGAGGCAAGAACTACC
>CAINSH010000095.1 GCA_903852955.1 uncultured Actinomycetes bacterium
AGATCCTTATCTCAGAGCTAGCTCTTGCAGAGCGCACTGACGAAGAAAAGGCTGCAGTAATCCTTGACGAGGTTCTTGCTTCGTAACAATGGCTATTAGCGCCATCATCGCTGCCGCGGGCAGTGGTGAAAGATTTGGCGCAGGTTTTCCAAAAGCTTTAATTCAATTAGCCGATAAAACCCTGCTCGAACATGCCATCGCTTCACTTGCCCCCGTTGTCAATCAATTAATTGTTACCGCCCCTGCCGGTTTTGAAAAGCAGATCAGCGAATTAGTAGGCGATGGAATAACTGTTGTTACTGGTGGTTCAACTCGCTCTGCAAGTGTGCGAAATGCTTTAGCCGTTGTCACTGGCGAATTTGTCTTGGTACACGATGCGGCTCGGGCTTTAGCTAGCAGCGATTTAGCATCTCGAGTAATCGCTGAATTAAAAAGCGGACATGTAGCAGTAGTTCCTGCAGTTGCTGTTGTAGACACAATCAAAGTAACCAACGCACAAGGTTTTGTGGTTTCCACACCAGATCGCGCATCACTTGTCAGCATTCAGACCCCACAAGGTTTTAAAACACAAAGCCTTCGTGATGCACATGCGGCCCATGCAGAAGCAACCGATGACGCCGCATTAATTGAAGCTACTGGCGGACAAGTAAAAGTAATTACTGGTGAAGATCGAGCATTGAAAATAACTACACCTGCCGATTTAAACACCGCCCTAACAATGTTAAATCTTGGCCGAGTGATTCATACCGGAATAGGCACTGATGCACATGCATTTGGGAAAGGCCGACCAATGTGGCTTGCCGGTTTGCATTGGCCAGATGAAGAAGGCGTTGAAGGACATTCCGATGGCGATGTTGCAGCACATGCAATTTGTGATGCGCTATTTGCTGCAACTTCTTTAGGTGATTTAGGAAGTAACTTTGGAACTGATCGCCCCGAATATGCAGGTGCATCAGGTACGCGGTTATTGGAAGAAACGTTAAAAATGGTTACTGATGCGGGATATGAAATTTCAAATGTCACCGTACAGATCATCGGAAATCGCCCAAAAATTGGAAAGCGTCGCGCTGAAGCGATTGCCGCAATATCTAAGGCGCTAGGTGGTGCGCAGGTATCTGTTTCTGCAACAACTACCGATGGAATGGGGCTTACCGGCGAAGGCAAGGGCATCGCTGCCATTGCAACTGCCTTGGTTTATAAGCAGTAGAATTAGCAAATGTCCGCGCTGAATTTATATGACACAGCAACCCGTGAAGTAGGCGTCTTTAAGCCACTTATACCGGGTCACGTTTCTATCTATGTTTGCGGCGCAACTGTTCAAGCAGCTCCACATATCGGCCATGTTCGAAGCGCAGTTAACTTCGATATTTTGCGCCGTTGGCTTTTGTGGACCGGTTATGACGTGACTTTTATTCGTAACGTCACAGATATCGATGACAAGATTTTGCACAAGGCAGTTCATGAAAAAATGCAGTGGTGGGCACTTGCCATGAAATACGAACGCATTTTTAGCGCTGCATATGCATCATTAAATGTCATGCCGCCTACCTATGAGCCACGGGCTACAGGCCACATCACACAGATGATTGATTTAATGCAGACATTAATTGATAACGGCGCAGCGTATGCGCCAGGAAATGGCGATGTTTATCTTGAAGTTCGTAAATTAAAACGCTACTTAACTTTATCTGGCCAAAAACTAGATGACTTGCAACCAGCAGCCGATGCTGATGAAACGTATAAAAGAGATCCACGTGATTTTGCTTTATGGAAAGCGGCAAAACCTGGCGATCCTTCGTGGCCAACTCCTTGGGGTGCCGGGCGTCCAGGGTGGCACCTTGAATGCTCTGCCATGGCACACACATATTTAGGTGAAGCTTTTGATATTCATGCAGGTGGTTTGGATTTAGTTTTCCCTCACCATGAAAATGAAATTGCACAATCTGAAGCTGCTGGACACAAGTTCGCTAACCGTTGGTTACACAATGCTTGGGTGACGCAATCAGGTGAAAAGATGAGTAAATCCCTTGGCAATACTTTGCAGGTCGATGTTATTTTGCAGCGCGTTCGTGGAATCGAACTTCGTTGGTATTTAGGAAGTGCCCATTATCGTTCGATGCTTGAATACTCAGAAGCCGCCCTTGATGAATCTGCCGTTGCATTTCGCAGAATTGAAAACTTCTTAAACCGCGCA
>CAINSH010000096.1 GCA_903852955.1 uncultured Actinomycetes bacterium
AATCCTTGAAGGTGCTAAGAATTTAATTTCAACTGTAGGTTTAAATAAAATGTCTATGATTGAAATCGCTGATACGTCAGAAGTTTCACGTGCGACCTTGTACAACCACTACCGAGATAAAGAATCTGTTATTGCAGCGCTCTGCGATTCTGAAATTCGCCGGTTGGTCTCAATTGCTCAACGCGCCGGCAACCCAACTGATGCTTTAGTTAGTCTGTCGATGCATGTAAGTGCTGATACAGCTTTGGCCAATATGCGAATCCATGATCCAGCATCACTTACACAGGCACTAGCGGCTACAAACCATCCACTGTGGGTTCAGTTCAATAACGCCCTTTCTATGATTGTCGGTTCACAAATTCTTGCCGATATTGCAATGCGTTGGTTGATCGGGCAAACGCTCAATCCGCTCACTCCCGATGATTCACGACTACAGGCAGAATTTCTTATCTCTCGTGCGAATCTCTGATCTAAGAGAGCGTCTGGCGCTTTCTTTTGGCGCTCACTCACACTTTCCAACCGATATTGCAATCTCAGAGTTAGGCAGCAAGACAGTAAACGAAGCACTAGCGGCCGGCCTTGAAGCCGATGAAATCTGGAAAGCAGTGTGTCGAGCACATCCAAAAGAGACTGAGAAATACAAGTATTGATGAAACTTGTAACCACAATTACTCAAAGCGATGCACAACATCCACCGCTTGTTCTTGTTCATGGATTGGGATCTGCGGCAACTGCCTTTAAACCCATCATCAAAGCCCTTTCGGCAAGTTTTCGAGTAATTACCGTTGATTTACCAGGACATGGCCAAACACCGTTGGATTCAGAGCAAGCTATGGATCCGCTCTCACTTGGTCGTGCAATTTTTGAAAGCGTTGAAGCTAACTATGGAATTCCTTCTTTCCACGTGGCAGGTAACTCATTAGGTGGGTGGATTGCACTTGAGATGGCGGCAGATCAACCCGAGCGAATTAAATCACTTACCGGCCTAGCCCCGGCTGGACTTTGGTTGAAACCTTCTTCCGGACGTGTACCCAGTGAGGCACAGTCATTTTATTTAGCAAAGTTATTAAAACCTTTTCTTAAAGTTGGTTTGCGCGCTAAAACGCTACGCAAAATTGGCTACGCAACAGTTAGTCCTAAGTGGCAAGAACTTAGTTATGAAATCTGTTTTGATTCAGCCACTGCCATGGCCCATGCTCGAGGTTATTTCCCGGCCTGGGATGGCATGTTAGGTAAGCGATTTGATGCACATGTCCCAAACTCGGTTCCAGTCACCATTTTATTTGGCGATACAGACAACACATTGCCTTACCCGCATTCGCAGGAGCGCTCGCTGGCACCGTCACATTGCACCTGGCTTGTAATTGATCAATGTGGGCATGCACCAATGTGGGATCACCCAGCATTGATTACTAAGATTATTACTGATACTACTTCGCGATAACTTCTAAAATCCAAGGCTGTCCTGAATCGCCTTGATGTAACTCGCAAACAAACTCTTGATTAACTATGTCAAACAAATCCTTTGGAGTTTTTGGCACCGTTTTACTAAGCAAAATTAAGCGTGCAACTTCACCTCGAGTTTTCTTTGACATATGAGTAATTACTTTCTTAACTCCATCTACTTGTGCAAAAACTTTAATCTCAACGCATTTGCTTGCCGGGGGAGTCCAAACGTTTTGATAAGTCGATGAACGGCAATCAACAATGAGCTCTGCATTCATTGAATCTAATTTCTTTGTAATTGGATCACGCATTGCGGCAGAGTCGATTTTTTCTTTATATGGCGCAATCAGATCAAGGGGCGCTATGGCGCCGTATTTAGCCGAGATGATCACAATCGATTCCGCGCCACGCTTTTGTGCAGCTGTGGAAAGCGTTGACCAGTTAAGTGCGCCATAGAGCACGCCTGTGTATACGCCGATTGCTGCGCCTGCCGTAGCCGCCTTTTTCTCGCTAGGCGGCAGCAGAATCAACATGGGGCCAAGTATGGGGCTGAAGGTGGCCCGCGACACGCTCATAATTGTCAGTGGCCCCTGCTACCTTTCGAACAGATGTTCGGTTACCCTTACACCTGTACAACCAGAGCGGTTCCAACTTCCGCCCACATTGGCTTTGCCCACAACCCCAGTGGCCTAAGCAGTGGTCCGTCGTTG
>CAINSH010000097.1 GCA_903852955.1 uncultured Actinomycetes bacterium
AGGCTCCTCAGGTAGGCTAACAACATGGGTCCCGGTGGAATTGCAACGATAATCGCAAGTTGTGCGCTTATGGTCATTGCCGTAGCCATCGCTTACGTAGTAATCCGAGTAGGGCGATTAGTGGACGAAGCGAAAGCGTCGTTGAAAGCGCTCACCGATGAAACTGCGCCACTAATTGATGAAGTACACACAACGGTAACTCTTGTTAATGGTCCACTAAAGAGCATTAATCGAATCACCAAGAACGCTGAAGATCTTTCAGACAAAGTCAATGAAGCCACGAATTCGTTTATGAGTAAGAATGGTTCTGCAGTTAAGGTCGCAGGTGCATTGCTTTCAGCCGCTTCTATGAAGAAGTCGCGCTCTAAGAAGAAGGCTGAGTGAAACTAAAAAGTGGAATCTGCCGAAATCCGGTCTCGTTGGCTGCGCTTTTTTGAATCTGATAACCGTCAAGGTTTAAATCACACCGTTGTTCCCTCTGCATCTCTGATTGCAGATGATCCAAATTTGTTATTAGTAAATGCTGGAATGGTTCCTTTTAAGCCATATTTTTTGGGAGAAATAACCCCTCCATTTAAACGTGCAACTTCAGTTCAAAAGTGCGTAAGAACTTTAGATATTGACGAAGTTGGAAAGACAACTAGACATGCTTCTTTTTTCCAGATGTGTGGAAACTTCTCATTCGGAGATTATTTCAAAGAAGGTGCAATTGCCCTTGCTTGGGAACTTCTCACTAGAGAAGTAAAAGATGGTGGCTACGGTTTTCCAGAAGAAAAACTCTGGGTAACTGTTTATTTAGATGATGACGAAGCTGCAGATATTTGGCATAAAAAGATGGGTGTACCTAAAGAGCGCATCCAACGCCGGGATATGGCCGATAATTTTTGGTCCATGGGTGTCCCAGGTCCGTGTGGACCATGCTCGGAAATTTACTACGATCGCGGGCCTGCCTTCGGCGCAGATGGTGGTCCAATCGCGGATGAAAACCGCTACATGGAAGTATGGAACTTGGTTTTCATGCAAAATGAACGCGGCGTTGGTTCTGGAAAAGATGATTTTCCGATTTTAGGCGAACTTCCAGCTAAGAGTATTGATACAGGTTTAGGTTTAGAGCGCATGGCTGCGCTCTTGCAAGGCGTCGAAAATATCTATGAAATCGACACGACCATGCAGATATTAAATAAGGCCTCCGAACTTACTGGCGTTACTTATGGAAAATCTGAAAAATCCGATGTTTCATTAAGAATCATTGCTGACCATGCACGAACTTCAGCAATGCTTATTGGGGATGGGGTTACGCCTGGAAATGAAGGTCGCGGTTATGTTCTACGCAGAATGATGCGTCGAACTATTCGAAACATGCGTTTATTAGGGTCAATGGATCCAATTATGTCCGAGTTAACCATTGCAGCTATCGGTGCTATGGGACCCCAGTATCCAGAACTTGTAACAGATACAAAGCGTATTTTGTCAGTGAGCGTCTCTGAAGAGGAAAGTTTCTTGCAAACGCTTAAGAGCGGAACACAAATATTTGATGTCGCAAGTGCTGCATTAAAGAAGAATAAAGCCAATGTGCTAGCCGGAGAAGATGCTTTTAAGCTCCACGATACTTATGGGTTCCCTTTTGATTTAACACTTGAAATGGCGCGCGAAGAAGGTCTTTTGGTTGACGAAGATGGTTTCCGTCGATTAATGAAAGAGCAGAAAGATCGCGCAAAAGCGGATTCAAAGGCTAAAAAGAGCGGTCATACAGATCTTTCGGTATACCGCTCCGTTGCGGACAAAAATGGAAAGTCAGAATTTCTTGGTTATGTGCAAACATCAAGTGAAGCCAACATCAATGCCGTGCTGGTAGATGGCCAACTTGTTGGATCAGCTTCTGCCGATGAAGATGTCGAAATTATTCTTGACCGGACACCTTTCTATGCAGAAGGTGGCGGGCAATTAGCTGACGGTGGAACAATTACCCTTGCAAATGGAGCTGTTGTTGAAATTGACGACGTTCAGACCCCTGTTCCTGGCGTCTTCGTTCACCGTGGTCGAGTACTAAGTGGCAGCGTTGAATCTGGAAATCAAGCATTGGCAACAATTGATCTCGAACGTCGACAAGCGATTTCAAGGGCACACACTGCAACGCACATGGTTCACAAAGCTTTCCGCGAAATTTTGGGAGAAACTGCAACGCAGGCAGGATCTGAAAATTCCCCAGGTCGCTTCCGTTTTGATTTCCCTGCCACAGGTGCAGTACCTACATCAGTGCTCAATGATGTTGAATCTAGAGTAAACGTTTTATTGCTCGATAACTTGGAAGTAACCGCCGAGACAATGTCACAAGAGGCGGCTAAGAAACTCGGTGCGATGGCACTTTTTGGTGAAAAGTATGGCGATCAAGTCCGTGTTGTAAGTGTGGGAGATTGGGCGCGAGAATTGTGTGGAGGTACTCACGTTTCACGTTCAGGCCAACTTGGAGTGGTTAAGTTGCTCAGTGAATCTTCAATTGGTGCAGGTGTGAGGCGAGTTGAAGCACTTGTTGGTGTTGACGCCTATAAATTCTTAGCGCGCGAGCATATTTTACTCAACTCTTTAACCGAGATCATTAAGGGTGCTAGAACCGAAGAACTGCCTGAGCGCATCAATGGGCTGCTAAATTCAATGAAGGAAATTGAAAAAGAGTTAGGCGCGTTACGTTCAGCCCAAGCGATGTCACAAATTGGCGAAATTTCAAAAACCGCAAAAGTTATTAATGGAATAACGGTAATGACTGCGCTTCTGGCCGATGGTATTTCAGGTGATGATCTACGTAAGATCGCTTTAGAACTTCGGACTAAAGCAAATAATTGTGTTGTTGCATTGATCAGTTCTAATGAATCTAAACCAACCCTGG
>CAINSH010000098.1 GCA_903852955.1 uncultured Actinomycetes bacterium
AGGCCTCGTAAAGTAGCTAAAGTCTGCGGAGCTGCATTTGATAATAGGTACTTGGCGCGAAGGTGATTCCCATTTTCGATCGTTACGCTCACGCCGTCTGCGTCACTCGCAACCTCTATTACGCGCTGATTTAAGTCAATCTGAACGCCTAAAGAGATCACGACACGTTCAAGCTCATCTACAAGTGCACCCATGCCTCCTCGCGGAACTTTCCACTCTCCCGTGCCATTACCCATCAGGTGATAGAGAAAACATATGTTTGACTGCATTTCAAAAGCTGAGGAAAAAGTACCAATCAAAGCATCTGTTAGAACAACTCCGCGGACCAAGTCATCTTTAAATCTATCGGTAATTATCTCGCCAATTGGTTTTTCAATCATGTAGTCCCAGACTTCAGGAAGTCCGACATACTCTTTTAGCTCACTTCTAGTCATCAATGGCTTAAGCAAAGTCGGTGCAATCCGTTGTGCAAACTGCGCAATCTCACCATAGAAATCTCTCCACGCTAAACCTTCAGCGCCAGTTGGATCTAGGAGATTGAAGGACTCTTCAGTGGCTTCATCCCATGTGCGAGAAACCAAGAGACCTTGGTTTAAACCATCGCGCTCATAGGGTGTGTAACTAGAGACTGTGCGTGAAATACATTCAAAATTAAGTCCAAGATCATCAATGATTGAATCTGGTAACAACGAGACAAGATAGGCGTAGCGAGAAATTCGAGCGTCATAACCTGAGAAAGCGCGCACACTTGCAGTTGCGCCACCAACTTCACTATTTGCCTCGAGTATGCGAACTTTTTTCCCGGCTCGAGCTAGATACGCAGCTGCAACCAATCCATTATGGCCAGCACCGACAATAATTACATCGCAGTCAAAGCCACTCATCACACAGTACTGGCAATCCGCAATACCGCTTCGTTGAGTATCTCCGGACTCGTCGCAAAGTTAAGACGCACATACTGTGAGGATTGAGCCCCATACGTATGCCCTGCGTTAAAAGCCACTCTGCCTTTTTCTAGGAGGGTTGCTGTTGGATTTTCACCTAGATTCAGCGCAGTTAAATCAAGCCATGCTAAATAACTATTTTGAGGTATGTGATACCTAACCATTGGTAATTTCTCTCTCAATAGATCTCTGACCAGAAAACGATTGTGATCAAGCTCTTTCATAACAGTATCAAGCCATGTACCCCCCTCTGCAAAGGCGGTCGCAGATGCAAAAGCACCCAAAATCGATGCCCTAAAGTGAACGGCAGCGGGAAGTTGATCTAACTTTGCCTTCATTTCATCACCTTGCGAAACAATTATTGCGCACTTAAGTCCAGCGATATTCCATCCCTTAGAAGCCGCGGTCACTGTAATGCCAACTTCGCGAGCAGTTTCACTAACTGCTAAGAAGGGGAAGAATTGCTGCTCTGCAAAGGTAAGCGGTGCATGGATTTCATCACTGACAACTAGAACGTTGTATCTCTTGGCCATCTGCGCAATCCGCACTAACTCATCTTTTGAATAAACTCGACCTAGAGGATTATGTGGAGAACACAGTAAATGAACTCTTAAACCTGATGCGTAGATTTCTTCAACGGCATCTAAATCTAACTGCCAAGGATTATTGAGCTCGCCTTCAATTGCAGAGCGTGTGAAAGGAACATCGATTTTTTCTAAACGTGTTTCATTAATCCAGTTGTAAAAGTTCTGATAT
>CAINSH010000099.1 GCA_903852955.1 uncultured Actinomycetes bacterium
TACATAGCTAACTGCATTGCTGCAGTTACTGGTGGTCTCTTACACCACCGTTTCACCCTTACCAACTTTCGTTGGCGGTTTACTTTCTGTTGCACTATTCCCGCGGATTGCTCCGGGTGGGCGTTACCCACCACTTTGCTCTGTGGAGTCCGGACTTTCCTCGGTGTAGCCTAGAAATAAATCTAGAACTACAACGCGGTGATCCGGGCGACTCTTCTTACACATAATTGTAGTCGAACAATAAGGCTCTACGATTGGGCAATGACTAGCGCATCGTTGCCGCATGATCCCAAGTGGGCCCGGGCTAATTCGCTTTTTGAATCTAAAAAAACCGATGCAGATTTTGCATTGATTGGAGTTCCAGCTCATAAAGCCTCTATTTCGCCAACTAATGCCGATCAAACTCCTGATGCAATTCGAACTGCTTTGGCCCGATATTCAACATATTCAACTTCAGCCGATGTTGATTTAGCTGGTGGGTCATTTACAGATTTAGGAAATATCGATTCCCCGGATGGCGATGAAGGGGTAAAACGCGTAAGTGAGGCCGTCAATGGCTTGCTAAATAAGCATAAATTACTTGTAGCTCTTGGCGGAGATAATTCAATTACGTATTCGGTTGCATCTGGGTTATGGACTGATCTTTCAAAGGTTGGTCTTATTACTTTTGATGCTCACCATGATTTACGCGATGGAAAATCAAATGGCTCTCCTGTGTGGCAGTTGATTCAAGCAGGATTACCTGGTGCAAATATTGTGCAGATTGGAATTGCTGACTTTGCAAATAGCGCCGAATACAGCGCTCGGGCGAAAGAAAATGGTGTCACTGTAATTTCTAGGTCCAAGCTGCGAACCCAATCAATTGCTGATGCCGTTAAGAAAGCGTTGGAAATTGCAGGTAGTGGTGGCCGCGAAATTTATGTCGATCTTGATGTCGATGTTTGTGACCGAAGCGTTGTACCTGCATGTCCTGCAGCAATGCCCGGTGGGTTATCGGCCGATGAATTGCGCCAAGCCGCATTCTTAGTTGGCGCAGATAAGAGAGTACGTGCCATTGATATCACTGAAATTGATGCATCAAAAGATTCTGATGATCAACGCACAGTGCGTTTGGCAGCCCTATTAGTTCTAGAAGCTGCTGCAGGTTTTGCAACTAGATAAGCTCTTTTACAACTTCTTTGGCAGCTGCAACTACAGCGCCTGAGTTAACAAGTGTTGTCGCGGCTTCAAGTTCTGGAGAAAGAAAACGATCTGGTCCAATTCCCCCAACAACTGTGCGAAGTTGCTTAACTACGCGCCCAGTTGCTGGTGAAGGTGTTAAACCATCGCGAAGTTCAATTGCACGGGCGGCGGTTACAAGTTCGATTGCCAAAATTCGAGCTAAGTTTTCAACAACTTTTCGCAGTTTTCTGGCTGCAGACCAGCCCATTGAGACGTGATCTTCTTGCATCGCAGACGATGGAATTGAATCAACACTTGCTGGACTAGCTAAACGTTTGTTTTCACTTACTAATCCGGCTTGTGTGTATTGGGCAATCATTAATCCAGAATCAACGCCTGGATCATGGGCCAAAAATGGTGGCAGACCTGCAGAACGATATTGATCAAGTGCGCGATCTGTTCTGCGTTCTGACATGGAACCTAAATCTGTAGCTGCGATTGCAAGGAAATCTAAAACATAACCAACTGGTGCGCCATGGAAATTTCCGTTGGATTCAACTCGACCATCTGGTAAAACAACTGGGTTATCAATAGATGATGCCAGTTCGCGCGCTGCAATAGTTGATGCGTAGGCAATTGTGTCGCGTACTGCGCCGGCAACTTGAGGTGCACAGCGAAGTGAATAAGCATCTTGCACCCGTGAGTCATTTTCACGGTGAGAAGCCACAATTCCTGAATCCTTTAGTAGGGCAAAGATGTTTGCAGCACTAATAGCTTGACCGACTTGTGGACGCAATGGTCCGTGTAGATCTGGTGCAAATACTCGATCAGTACCTAGTAGCCCCTCGATACTCATGGCAGTTGTAATGTCGGCAATGATGCAGAGTTGTTCAAGATCGGCACATGCCATGATCAACATTCCGAGCATTCCATCGGTTCCGTTAATAAGTGCAAGACCTTCTTTAGCTTCAAGTTCAATTGGTTTAATGCCCGCTGCATCTAAAGCTTGCATAGTTGCCATCTCAACTCCGTGTGCATCATGCACGCGGCCTTCTCCCATCAATGCAAGTGCGCAATGAGACAGCGGAGCTAAATCACCACTGCAACCTAAAGATCCAAACTCTGGGACCACTGGGGTAATTCCGTGATTTAAAAAATCTACATAACTTTGTGCAAGTGCAACGCGAACTCCGGTGCGACCAGATGCCATTGTGCGAAGGCGCAAAAACATTAAGGCACGAACAACTTCGCGTTCGATTGCTGGTCCTACACCTGCAGCGTGTGAGCGAATCAGTGATTTCTGTAGCTGGGCACGGTTTTCAACGTCAATATGGCGGTTAGCAAGTGCCCCAAAGCCAGTTGAAACCCCATAGACCGGAACTCCACCGGCGGCATAGCCTTCGATAAAAGTGCGAGAAGCATTCATCGCATCGATAGCGCTTTGTGAAAGTTCTACTTTTGCATCATGTCGGGCAACATCAATCACATCGGCAAAAACTACTCCCGAAGTTGAAAGGGTTACCGTCTTATTTGATTTGGAGGCCATCTCGCCATACCTGTTCTACTAAGTTAACACCTGGACGATATGCCAGGTGGATATAGGAATCTGAATTAAGAATTGAAAAGTTTGCACGTGCACCTTCGAAAAGATGCCCGATATCTTCGCGGCGAAGCGCTTTAGCGCCACCCATAGTTGCCGACCATAACGCTTGCTCTGGTGAAAAATGCATTTCCCGAACTGCTACTGCGATGATGAATGGCATGTTTGTTGTGTACGAACTTCCAGGATTGCAATCAGAGGCCAAAGCCACCGTGATGCTTGCTTCTAGAAGTGGGCGAACATCTGGATAGGCAGAGCGAGTTGAAAACTCCGCACCTGGCAACAAAGTTGCAACCGTCTTTGACGTTGATAAAGCTTCGATGTCTTTTTCACTTAAGTGTGAGACATGGTCTACTGATGCAGCATCTAACTCAACTCCTAAACGAACGCCTTGACCTTCTTGCAGTTGATTAGCGTGGAGTCTGGGCAATAATCCTTTAGCCATCCCAGCTTTAAGAATCGTGCGTGCATCATCTACAGAAAAAGCTCCCTTGTCGCAAAAGACATCAATCCACTTTGAAAATGGCGTAACTGCCTCCAGCATGGAGCCGGTAACAAGATCTACATAATCCTTCGGGTTTTTCTTGTATTCAACTGGTACGACATGTGCACCTAAAAATGTAGTTTCATCGGTAAAAGATTGCGCAATTTCTAAGCTGCGACGTTCATCATTAACCGTTAAGCCATAGCCGGATTTAATTTCAATCGTTGTCGTGCCCGATAAATAGGCCTCATTAAGCAGGGATTGAGCGTTATTTCGAAGGGTTTGATCACTTGCAGCTCTGGTTTTTTCAACAGTGTGTGCAATTCCCCCAGCTGTGTAGCTTTCGCCCAACATTCGTGCACGAAACTCTTTGCTGCGATCTCCAGCAAAAATCATATGGTTGTGGCTATCAACGAAACCTGGAATAACGGCTCGACCATGGGCATCGAAGCGGTGCTTGATGTGATGTGTTGGAGCATCTGTATCTGATCCGGCCCAAGCAACTACGCCATCTTCAATCAGTAGTGCCGCGTTTTCAATGAGACCTAACTTTGTTCCATCATGCTGCGGATCATTTGTTACAA
>CAINSH010000100.1 GCA_903852955.1 uncultured Actinomycetes bacterium
AAGGAAGGTTTAACGGGGGTAAAAAGCCAGTTTGACCGATTTATCCCCAGACCCGTACCTTTACCTTCTTACTTGAGCACGCTTTGCAGCTACGCAAAGCCCATTTATATTTCCAAGGAGTCCCCATGACAAAGCGCACCTTCCAGCCAAACGTCCGTCGTCGCGCCAAGAAGCACGGTTTCCGTGCTCGCATGGCCACACGTGCAGGTCGCGCTGTTTTAGCAGCACGCCGTGCAAAGGGACGCACACGCCTTTCGGCTTAATCGCTAACGAAATTTAGACTTAGGGTTAATTTTTCTAATGCTGGCCAAAACGGCTCGTATTTCTAACAGCGCAGATTTCGCTAAAGCTACAAAAAGCGGACTTCGTTCAACGACTAACAGCCTTGTTGGATACCTCCATCTCTCAAACTCTGACCAACCTGCTCGTTGCGGACTAATAATTAATAAAAGTGTTGGAAATTCAGTTGTACGCCACAGCGTGGCTCGCAAAATCCGTCACCTAATTTCAGAAAACTTAACAACCCTACCTACCGGTTCGCTTTTCGTAATACGGGCACTGCCAGCTTCAAACGGCGCAGACCTAAAATCAGAGGCAACCGAGTTGATTTCAAAATTAGTTAAAAAAGCTGAGCAAAAAACTGCGGTGAAATCTTGAGAAGCCTATTAATCGCACCAATTCATTTTTATCAAAAATTCATTTCGCCACTTTTAGGTCCGCGCTGCAAATATTACCCATCTTGTTCCTCCTACACCGAGATCGCAATTGCGAACTATGGAGTTAAAGGAATCGCAATGGGCGCTTGGCGAATTATGCGATGCAACCCCTGGTCAAATGGCGGAGTTGATTTTGTAAAAGGCGTACCAACAAATACGCAAAAAACACATGAGAGAGCACCGGTGCTATATCTATGAATACCATCTTAAACCCCTTATATATTGCGGTTTCGTGGGTTATTACAACAATCCATGGTTTGTTATCACCAATCTTCGGTGAAGCTAGTGGCGTCTCATGGTCAGTTGCAATTATCGGCCTGGTTGTTTTAATTCGAATTATTTTAATTCCACTCTTTGTTAAGCAGATTAAAAGTCAGCGCGCACTAACTGCGCTACAGCCACACCTTAAAGAAATTCAAAAGAAGTATAAAGATGATCGCCAAAAACAATCCGAAGAAATGATGAAGCTCTACAAGGAGCATAAGACAAACCCGTTGGCATCATGTTTCCCAATTTTGGCGCAAGCCCCGATCTTCTTCGCGCTATTTACAGTTCTTAACGGAATTGGAAAAAACCCACCAGTTGCACACGGTGTGCTAACCCAAACCGATGCCGAATCTGCAGCCCAAGCTAAATTCTTCGGTGCACCAATTTCGGAAACATTCCTAGGCACTTCAAGCGGAACTGTAAAAATAGTTACAGTTATTTTAATTGCCTTTATGTCACTCACAACATTTACAACACAGCGTCAGTTAATGGTTAAAGGAATGCCAAAGATGGATTCCTCAAACAATATGATGTTGCAACAGCAGAAAATCATGTTGTATTTATTCCCAGTTATTTTTGCAGTCTCCGGCGTTAACTTTCCAATTGGTGTTTTGATTTATTGGTCAACAACAAACCTTTGGACATGGGGACAACAGTTCTATGTAATTAAAAGAAACCCAACACCAGGTTCACCAGCTTATGAAGAGCTGCAAAAAAAGCGTTCTTCGAAAAATCCAAGTGCAACAAATGAAAATATTGATGGCGCAACAGAAGGATCAGTAATCGATCCGGAAATTAAAGGTCAACGCCAACAACCAAATAAAAAGAAAAAGAAGAAGAAGTAAATAGGGCAAAAGCCACAAATACTATTAAAAACCTACAAATAGGACAGGAAATATCAATTATGAGCGAGACAGAGACAGTTGTGGAAGAGACCATCGAGAAGGCGCTAAAACCAGGTCAAAAGAGCCCAAAAACAATTGCCAAACTAGAAGAAGAGGGCGATATCGCCGCTGACTACCTAGAAGGCTTGCTCGACATTGCCGATCTTGATGGCGATATTGATATTGATGTCGAAAATGACCGCGCAGCAGTTGCCATTGT
>CAINSH010000101.1 GCA_903852955.1 uncultured Actinomycetes bacterium
ACTGGCGGAGTCGCCTCATCTCTTGGCAAAGGACTCACCGCCTCATCTCTAGGCAGATTGCTTGTCACGCGAGGCATTCGCGTGACGATGCAAAAGCTCGATCCTTATTTAAACGTTGACCCCGGCACAATGAATCCTTTCCAACACGGCGAAGTATTCGTAACCGATGATGGCGCAGAGACTGATTTAGATATCGGGCACTATGAGCGTTTCTTGGATACCAATCTTCATGGATCTGCCAACGTCACTACAGGTCAGGTTTACTCACGTGTTATTGCTCGCGAACGACGTGGTGAGTATTTAGGCGAAACTGTTCAAGTAATTCCGCACATTACAAATGAGATTAAAGAACGTATCCGCGCAATGGCCGCGCCAGATATCGATTTAGTAATTACCGAAGTTGGCGGAACTGTTGGTGATATTGAATCTCAGCCATTTCTTGAAGCCATTCGCCAAATTCGCCAAGAAGTGGGTCGCGATAATGTTTTCTATTTACACGTTTCTCTAGTTCCCTACATTGGGCCGTCAGGAGAGTTAAAGACTAAACCTACTCAACATTCAGTAGCAGCTTTGCGAAGTATCGGTATTGCACCTGATGCAATTGTTTTGCGATCTGACCGTGAAATTCCGCTTGCTGTAAAGAAAAAGATTTCCCTGATGTGCGATGTGGATTCAGAGGCAGTTGTTGCAGCCGTTGATGCGCCATCAATCTATGACATTCCAAAGGTGCTGCATTCAGAAGGTCTTGATTCTTACGTTGTAAAACGTTTAAATCTTGGCGGGCATGAAGTCGTTTGGGGCGAATGGGATGCGCTATTAGAAAAAGTTCATCATCCAAAACATCACGTGCGAGTAGGGCTTGTCGGAAAATACATTGATCTTCCTGATGCCTATTTGTCAGTTTCTGAAGCGCTGCGAGCCGGTGGCTTTGCAAATGATGCCAAAATCGAAATTGTTTGGATTCCAAGTGATGAGTGTGAAACTGCCGATGACGCACAGAAACATCTCAAAGGTTTAGATGCAATTGTTGTTCCTGGCGGATTTGGAATTCGAGGAATTGAAGGCAAAGTTGGTGCATTAAAATTTGCACGCGAAAATAGAATACCAACGCTTGGTTTATGTCTCGGTTTGCAATGTATGGTTATTGAAGCTGCACGAAATTTGGCGGGAATAAGCGATGCCATATCTGCAGAGTTCTCCGATTCAGGTACACCGGTAATTGCAACAATGGATGATCAGAAGCATGTAGTTGAGGGCGAAGGCGACATGGGAGGCACGATGCGCCTGGGTCTCTATAAAGCGAATCTGCTCAAGGATTCTGTTGTAGCAAATACCTATGGTGCGTTAGAGATTTCTGAGCGACACCGTCACCGTTATGAAGTGAACAACCTCTATCGCGACAAAATCTCTGCCGCAGGTTTAGTTTTCTCAGGCATGTTTCAAGAGCGGGATTTAGTGGAGTTTGTAGAACTTCCTAAAGAGGTACATCCTTATTACGTAGGAACTCAAGCCCATCCAGAACTACGCTCACGTCCAACTAAGCCGCACCCACTCTTTGTTGGATTAATAAGCGCAGCCGTCGCAGCGAAAGGCTAATAGATGATTGTTGGCATACCAAAAGAAATTAAGGTTCATGAATCTCGTGTAGCTATTACTCCAGAAGGAGTTTCAGAGTTTGTTGCTGCTGGGCATCAAGTAATTATCGAAGATCACGCAGGGGTAGGTTCTGCAATCACAAATCAAGATTTCACTTCTGTTGGTGCTTCGATCGTAGCTTCGGCTTCAGAAGTATGGGCACAAGCTGATTTGATTCTCAAAGTAAAAGAGCCGATTGAAAGTGAGTACTCATCACTTCGAAGCGGTCAAGTGCTTTTTACCTATTTACACCTCGCAGCTTCGAAAGCTTGTACTGACGCACTTGTCAGCAGCGGCACAACTGCAATCGCCTATGAAACTGTTGAAGTTAACGGGCAGTTGCCACTGCTTGCACCAATGAGCGAAGTTGCTGGTCGTTTAGCAACACAAGTGGGAGCTACCGCGTTACAAAAACCTCACGGAGGCCGTGGAACCTTGCTCGGTGGTGTCCCTGGAGTTGCACCCGGTAAAACAGTAGTTATTGGCGGGGGAGTAGCTGGTTTAAATGCAGCCGTCATTGCGGTAGGCATGGGTTCTGACGTCACGGTTATTGATCGTTCTATTAATCGCTTGCAGTACATCGACACTATTTATTCAGGTCGAATTAAAACTTTAGTTGCCTCTAAGCATGCAATCGCACGTGAAGTTAAGTCGGCCGACCTTGTTATTGGAGCAGTCCTAGTACATGGAGCTAAAGCGCCAAAATTGGTTTCAAATGAATTAGTAAAGCAGATGAAGTTTGGATCGGTTTTAGTTGATATCGCAATTGATCAGGGTGGGTGCTTTGAAGATTCGAAACCAACTACTCACGCCGAACCTACATATCGAGTCCACGATTCAATCTTTTACTGTGTCGCAAATATGCCAGGAGCAGTTCCAGTGGCTTCTACTTATGCGCTGACTAATGCCACTTTGCCTTATGCCTTATCGATTGCAAATTTGGGGTGGGAGAAAGCTTGTCGCAGTGATAATAATTTGGCTAAGGGATTAAACGTCCATGATGGAAAGGTTTATTACACAGCTGTAGCCAAAGCGCATGGATATGCAAACGCTGAGTTTTGAGAGCGCAGTATCCTCATTTCTCAATCATTTAACCATTGAGCGCGGATTATCTATCAACACAATTGCAGCTTATAACCGTGATCTCTACAAGTTCGGTAATTTTCTAGGTAACAAAGCACTTCACGGAATCGATCTAAACACAATTAATGAATTTAGTATCTCTTTGAAGGAGTTAGGGTTATCAGTTACCAGTATTAATCGAATCGAATCCACGCTTCGAACTTTTTTTAAACATCTTTCGATTGAATATGGATTTACAGATCCAACTTCGGGTCTTACTTCCAAACCAGCTAAGCGCCGACTTCCAAAAGCTTTAACTATTGATCAAGTTATGAGTTTGATTAATGCGGCATATCATCAAAGTGAACCCATTACCTTGCGTGATCAGACAATGGTCGAACTTTTGTACAGCAGTGGTGCTCGTGTAAGTGAATTAATTGGTATTAATCTGTCAGATATTAATACGGTTCAAACAGCTGATGGTGAAATCACAACGCTCAAACTAAGAGGTAAGGGATCTAAAGAACGGATCGTTCCTTTGGGCTCATTTGCAACTGCTGCGATAAATGATTACTTAGTTCGCATACGTCCAGGTCTAGCTGCCAAAAATTCGAAGACTAATTCTGCGTTATTTCTGAACTCTCGCGGTGGTCGAATTACTCGCCAAACTCAGCTACAGCGTCCGTAAACTTCACCTTGGGTTTCCATCCAAGCAAGGCCGAGGCTCTACCGATTTCCGCATGCGTGGACAAAGGCATGTACGTCGGCAAAGGCAAAAA
>CAINSH010000102.1 GCA_903852955.1 uncultured Actinomycetes bacterium
ATAGGAATCGTTGGTGTAAATGGTGCCGGTAAAACAACATTGATGCGGACTTTAGTTGGTGAAATTGAACCTACCGCCGGCAAGTTAGTCACTGGCGTAACGGTTAAAGCAGCGTTTCTTACTCAACACTTAGATGAACTTGATCCGACTTGGCGCGTTCTTGAAGCTGTTGAAAAGGTAGCTAACCGTGTCGAGATTGGTGGAGGCCGCGAACTTTCAGCCTCACAACTGTGTGAAAGATTAGGTTTTGATCGAGAATCTCAGTGGACACCAGTCGGGGATTTATCTGGTGGGGAAAAACGCAGATTGCAACTCACTAGGTTGCTAATGGATAGCCCCAATGTTTTATTACTTGATGAACCTACAAATGATTTTGATATTGAGACATTGACCGAACTCGAAGATTTGCTTGATAGTTATGGCGGAACGCTGATTGTTATCTCTCACGATAGATATTTCCTGGAACGCGTGTGCGATCGCTTTGTGGGTCTCTTAGGGGATAAAAAAGTTCGCGATCTTCCTCGTGGAGTAGATGAATATTTAGAACAACGACGTGAATCCTTAAAGCCAGAAGCAATCGCTCCAAAAGAGAAGAAAAGCTCTAACGCGGCTGAGGAGCGACAGCTTAAGAAAGACAAAGTCCGACTTGAACGGCAGATGGAAAAAGCCGATACCCGGATAGCCGAACTAGAAGCCGAACAAGACACTGCAGCATTTGATGCAGAACGTTTGCATGCCATCACTGGAGAACTTGCAACCCTTAGGTCTGATAAAGATAAGTTGGAAGAAGAGTGGCTACAGGTCACGCTTTCATTAGAGGGTTGAGATAAAGTACTGGCTATGAGCCAACTTTCACATGGAATCGAAGTAATTCTCTTTCGTTCACGTTTTCTATTAGCGCCGCTCTATTTAGGTCTGGTGGGGGCGTTAGTTTTACTGGGCTACCGCTTTATCATCGAATTCATACATCTAGCCGAAAAAATTGGCGATGCCACACCTCAGAGTTTCACATTAGATTTACTAGCTCTTTTAGATTTGACGCTATTAGCAAACTTAATTTTGATGGTTATTTTTGCCGGGTATGAAAACTTTGTTTCACGAATCGATGTTGCAACTGAGTCTAAAGATCGTCCGCACTGGATGGGAACGATTGATTTCAGCGGTCTGAAAATCAAATTAATTGGCTCATTAGTTGCGATTTCTGTAATCGAACTTCTTAAGGATTTCATTGAACTTTCAGGTGAAGACCACGTTGGCGCAGGAACAAAATGGCGAATCGTTATCCATTTAACTTTCGTTGCTTCAGGCGTTCTGTTTGCACTCATGGATTGGATCGCAGATAAGCGAGAGTTCCACGGTACACATCAGTAAATGCGTTTAGATCTGCTCGCAGCGCTCTCCGGCGTAATGATTGCGCTACAAGCGCGAGCAAATGGCGAGCTCTCACATCGCATAAATAATGGCCTCGAGGCCGCCCTGGTCTCCTTTGGTTCAGGCTTACTAATCATTGCTGTGATTTCTGTTTTTCACCCAGCAATCAAAGAGGGCATTCGCAATCTTCGTAGCGCTATTGCACATAAAGAAATTGCCCGATGGAAACTATTTGCGGGAGCTCTTGGCGGAAGCTTTGTTGCAATTCAAACAAATATCGTCCCGCTCATAGGTGTTGCTATTTATTCTGTCGCATCTATTGCCGGGCAAACGGCTATGTCATTAGTCGTTGATCGCATTGGTTTAACTGGCGGGGGTAAGAAACTAATTTCAGCCCGCCGAGTAGCAGCTGCAGTGCTTACGGTATTAGCTGTTTTTGTATCAGTATTTGATCGCTTTGATGCAAAGGACTTGTCGATGGTTGCGGTGGTTTTGGGCTGCATTGCAGGTGCTGTTGTTGGTATCCAGCGTGCGCTAAATGGTCAGATTAATGAATATTCGCACCAAAGTTTTACAACCTCGCTCCTTAACTTCATCACAGGTACCGCGTTATTAGTAATTCTGATTATCGGTGGAATTGTTATTGGAAAGATTGAATTGGTTGCACTACCAATAGGCCCTTGGTGGATATATACAGGCGGAGTCATTGGAGTTATCTATATTGCATTCACCTCAACGATTGTTCAACACTTAGGTGTACTGACATTTACTCTATTTAGTGTTGGTGGCCAATTAGTTGGCTCGTTAATAATCGATTTAGTTTCACCAACTGATGGTGTGCACGTCAGTGCCTATCTAGTCACCGGAATTGTTATGACATACCTGGGTGTTATCGCCGGTGGCGTAAGTAGTTCACGAGTGCGGAAACCAGCGAGGCACTAATAAAGAAAGCAGCAATTGCGTAAGACCAGGTTTTAACCCAAGGCAAAGTCGCCGCGTAATAACCGGCAAGAGTGATTCCAACTCCCCATAGCAATGCACCAAGGGCATTAGCTGTCAGGAATTTGTAATAATTCATCTTTGACGCACCTGCAATCGGTGGAACAAAAGTGCGGATCCACGGGAAGAAACGTGCGGCAACCACGGCCCACCAGCCCGTTTGTTCGTAGAAACGCTCAGAGCGAGCAATCATGCTCTGCATACGCGGGGAATCATGCTTTTCTAGGTACGGCCGCCCTACTAATCGGCCTAAAACAAAACCAATTTGATCCCCAAAAAAAGCCGCAATGAAAATAACAGATACCAAAATGACAATATTTACATCCTTGTGAGCAGCAGCAACTAAACCTGCACTAAAAAGAATTGAATCACCTGGTAGAAAAAAGCCAAACAAAATGCCGGTTTCAAAGAAAATTACTGCGCCAATAACTAAATAAATTAAATATGGTGCAAGCGTTGATAATTGGGCATCAAAAGATGCTGCTACTTCAATCACACTGATTTCTTTACCGCCGCAGCTACTGCCTTGGTGACATTAGGGTCAAAGACACTTGGCACGATAAAGGAAGCGTTTAGCTGCTCTGGAGAAACACAGGCGGCAATAGCCTCTGCTGCAGCAACTAGTAATTGGTCTGTTATCTTGTTTGCGTTTGCATCTAATAATCCACGGAAGATTCCAGGGAAAGCCAACACATTGTTAATTTGATTTGGTTGATCGCTGCGTCCTGTTGCAACAACTGTTGCATATTTACGGGCGATAACAGGATCAACTTCAGGATCTGGATTGGCGAGTGCGAAGATAATTGAACCCTTAGCCATACCTGAGATATCTGCTTCTTTAAGAATATTTGGCGCACTGACACCGATAAATACATCCGCACCGATGAGCGCTTCAGGCATTGAACCTTTGAAGTTACTTGGGTTGCTATTATCGATAAACCATTGCTGCATTGAATCTTCAGATTTCATTTCATTATGAATGACGCCATTATGGTTAAAGCCAATAATGTTTTTAGCACCACTGAGTGTAAGCAAGCGAGCAATTGCGTTACCGGCAGCACCAACTCCACTCAAAACAATTTTTACAGTGCTTAACTCTTTTTCAACTAGCTTGAGTGCGTTGCGCAGTGCTGCTAAAACTACAATCGCAGTTCCATGCTGATCATCATGGAAAACTGGAATATCTAAAAGCTCGCGCAAACGACGTTCAACTTCAAAACAACGCGGAGCAGAGATATCCTCCAAATTGATACCGCCGTAAACAGGCGCAATTAACTGCACCGTACGAACAATTTCATCGACATCTTGAGTGTCTAGACAAACAGGCCAAGCATCAACATCGGCAAAACGCTTAAATAAAGCGGCTTTACCCTCCATAACTGGAAGCGCTGCAGCTGGACCGATGTTTCCAAGACCTAATACAGCTGACCCATCGGTAACAACTGCCACAGTATTTCGCTTAATTGTTAGGCGACGAGCATCAGCGGGGTCGGCAACAATTGCCTGGCAGATTCGCGCAACACCTGGAGTGTAAGCACGAGATAAATCATCACGGGTTTTCAATGGAACCTTAGATTGAATTTCAATCTTGCCGCCAAGGTGTAACAAAAATGTTCTATCACTGACTTTTCGAACTGTTAGTTCTGGATTTTTTGCAAGCGCCACAGTGATTTGATCAGCGTGCGCAGAATCGATGGTGTCACAGGTTATGTCAATGACAACTTTTTCTAGAAGTGATTCAACAACATCTAGTGCAGTAATCGTTGCACCAGCAGCAGTAATAACAGTTGTAGCAAGGGCTACTGGTTGTGATGATGGCGGACCTTCGACACGGATTGTGATTCCGTATCCAGGTGAAGTTGCAGCCATTTATACAACTCCGTATAAACGATCGCCCGCATCGCCTAAACCAGGAACGATGTATCCGTGCTCATTTAATTTTTCATCGAGTGCGCCAGTAACGATATTAATCGGCACCTTGCTTCCAGAAAACTCAGATTCAACTGCCTTGACGCCTTCGGGCGCAGATAAAATACAGATTGCAGTAATTTCAGTAGCTCCAAGATCTAATAGATAATGAAAAGCTGCAATCAGAGTTCCACCAGTTGCAAGCATTGGATCTAAGACAAAAACATGGCGACCGGTTAGATCTTCTGGCAATCGATTTGCATATGTACTTGCCTTCAAAGTTGTTTCATCACGAACCATTCCAAGAAAGCCAACTTCCGCATTTGGCATCAACTTGCTCATGCCTTCAAGCATTCCTAACCCTGCGCGTAAAATTGGAACCACTACAGGTCTTGGTTCAGCCATTTTTTGGCCTTTAGTTTTTGTTACTGGCGTTGTGATTTCGACTGTGTGAGTACGAATATCGCGTGTGGCTTCATATGCCAAAAGCGTTACCAGCTCTTCAACCAATCGGCGGAAAGTCGGCGAATCAGTAGTTTCATCTCGCAAAACAGTAAGTTTGTGAGCAATTAGTGGGTGATTGGCAACGTGAACTTTCATGGGCAATACCTTACAGGGCTTTCAATCCTTTCCAATGAGTGGAAGTATCTGGACATGGCCGATTTCGATGATGACCTCGTAGAAGACATCGAAGAGTTCGATGCTTTAGCCGATGATGGCCCAGATGTAATGAGCCTCACTAATGAATTAGATATCGGTGTTATTGCTTGGCATGAAGATGGACGTTGGACATTAGGAATATTGCCGGATCCAAATGACATTGCTCAAGTAATTATCCGACTAAAGGCACAACAAACAAATGGCGGATCGATTGCCCTTATTTCAATCGATGAAGAGTTTTTTATTTTGATTCGAGTTCTGGGTTCTCATATTTCGCTTTTCTTAAGCGATATAACTGCAGCATTAGATTATGAAGTTGCCGAAGAACTGCTTGAAATTGCAGATATTCCACTTCCTGAAGATGATGAAGAACCTGGGCCAATTGGTCAGCTAGAAATCCTCGCAGACCTTGGATTAAGCGGAATGGAAATATCGGCACTGTGCGATGATGAAGAGTTGTTCCCTGACGAACAACTTGAGGCAATTGCTAATCGACTTGGATTTGGCGATCAGTTTGCAGAGTTATTGGAACTGTGAACGATCAAGAACTAATGCGTGCAGCGTTAGAAGTTGCGCAAAATGCAAGTGCAAGTGGTGATGTTCCAGTCGGTGCACTCATTGTTAATGCTGCAGGAGTAATAGTTGCAACCGGACATAATGAACGAGAACTTCATAATGATCCAACGGCGCATGCAGAAATTATTGCTATTCGCCGTGCTACAGAAATAATTGGCGAGTGGCGGTTAGAGAATCACACAATTGTTGTGACCCTTGAACCATGCCCCATGTGCGCAGGAGCAATCGCACAGTCTCGAATCTCAACAGTGATCTTTGGTGCTTGGGATGAAAAAGCTGGCGCAGTTGGCTCAGTTTGGGACTTATTACGAGATCCGCGTAGCTTGAATAAAGTGCAAGTCAGAGCGGGTGTTTTAGCTGATGATTGCGCAGCACTGCTAAAAGAATTTATACAAGAAGTTCGTAAGAAGGATTAAGAATCACCATTGATCCACCTTCTTCACCAACCATGCCTTCGGCGCGCATCTGTGAACCAACTTCTAAGCCAGCAATTTCACGACGCCCAAGGAACTGAAGCGATACTCCACCAGTTTCATCCCAAATCTCAACCTGTAGTGCCGGCGCTGAACCACGCGGAGCGGTTTTAATTGAAGTCACGCGCCCTTGAACTTGTGCGCGCTTGCGCCATTCGATTTCGCCGATCTTCGTAACATTTTCTGCGTAGTGACTAATTGGTTCAATATCTACTGGAGCTGTTTTCTTTGACGCTGCAACCAACGGTTTAGCAACAGGTTTTTCTTCATGTACGTGATGAACTTCTAGTTTTTCTCCAGAAGTTATTCGATCCACATCGAAAGGAACAATGGTTGCAACTACGCGAGGTAATTGAGAAATTGGTGCTGCGATTTCTTCTGCGGTTTGATCGTGTAATAAACGACCCAAGAAACGAGAATAAGAACGACGAGGCAATAACAACGTTAATTCAACATCTTCTTTTTCTGTCATTCGAATTGCATAATCAAGTGCAGAACTAGCTAAACGACGGTCAGGACAATCGATAAGTTCTAGCGTTACATCATCTAACGCATCAGAGGCAGCCCAAGCTTTTTGAATCTCTTCCGCGTGGCGATCATCAATAACAAAGTGAACTGCGGCCAAATTTCGCGGCTTTAAGCTACGCGCATAACGAATCGCACCAACGGTTGCGATATCAACGTTGTCAATCAAAACCGTTACGTCATGGCGTGTAATTGAAGTTGCACGTTCTTGATGACCCTTTACTGCAAGAGCTTCTTGTTCGCGGTCGTACTGGCGACGCAAGCGCAAGAAAGTTAAAACTAATATCGGTGCAGTTACTACAACCAACCAAGCACCTTCAGTGAATTTAACAACTGAAAAAATAATAACCACTAGTAGCGAGATTGATCCAGAAAGTCCATTGATGAAAACCTTGGCTTTCCATTGACCTTCTTTATGGCGCAACGCATGGCGAACCATTCCAAAGCCAGCCAAAGTAAATCCAGTGAATACGCCAAGTGCGTAAAACGCCACTAAGTGCTCGACAGATCCTGCAGTAAATAAGACTAAGAAGATTCCACCACCAGAAAGCAGCAAAATTCCATTTGAGAAAGCCAAACGATGCCCACGCTTCATCAATTGACGAGGTAGATATCCATCGGTAGCAACAAAGTTACAGAGCAGTGGGAACGCGCTATATGTTGTATTTGCACCAGCAAATAAAATTAACATTGTCGCTAACTGCACAAGCACGAACATTGTCTGACCAAAGACACCGTCACCAACAATTGTTTTAGCTATCTGTGAAATTACTGTTGGAGTACCTGATTCATACGGCATGGCATGGATCTTGTGGGCAAACCACGAAACACCTAAAACAAGGGTTCCAAGAAGTCCACTCATAATAAATAAGGTGCGTCGTGCGTTTACATGTTCAGGTTGCTGGAACAACGCAACACCATCTGAAATCGCTTCTAGGCCCGTTAGAGAAGAGCCACCATTAGCAAAAGCACGGAGAAGAATAAATATTGCGGCGAAAGTAAGCAGGCCTTGGCCTTCGCCTAGTTCTACCGCGCCTGGGTTATCTGTAGCAAGAGTTTCAAGTGATCCATTAATGACTCGGTAGATACCCATAGCAAAGACAATAAACATGCACCCAATAAAGAAATATGTTGGCAAGGCAAATGCTTTGCCCGCCTCTTTGACTCCACGCAAGTTGCCGTATGTCAGAAGAACAATGACTAATAAAATCATTGGGATTTTCCATGAATGCAAAGCAGGGAAAGTGGAAATAATCGCAGCAACACCCGCTGCGGACTGAATAGCAACAGTTACGATGTAATCAAGCATCAGCGCCACGGCTGCAATTTGTGCAACTACTGGACCAAAATTATCGCGCGAAACAATGTAAGCGCCACCAGTTTTTGTATACACATTGATTACGTTGCGGTAAGACAAAGTAATAATCGTAAGAATTACAAGGATCACTGCCGTCATCGGCATCAAAATTGCAAAAGCAGCCAAACCAAAGGCGGGTAACAATGCGATAAGAATCTGTTCTGATCCATATGCCGAAGATGAAATACAGTCGCTAGATAAAATTCCAAGGGCATATCGCTTACTTAATCTTTGATGACCCAATGAATGTCGATTAAGGGGGTTACCTAATAAGCGACGCTTCAACGTATAAAAAAACGAGTCTTTTAGATGTGCGTGGTCTTGCAGCACAACCGGTGTGGGCGCGTCATCAGTCCACGAGTTAGGCACTTAGAACTCCTTTTTATTTGCGTTAAACGCAACGTATTTCAAGGTCTCTATCGTAGAGCGCATCGGCTTCAACTTCTTGCAGGCTGAGCGTATGCTTGCCGCTATGCATACACAGTTATATATCGATGGCCAATGGGTAGACGGAGCCGGCAAGGTTGCTGTCCATGATCCAAGTGATAACTCAGTTATTGCCGAAGTTTCACTCGCCTCTGATGCACAGTGTGACGCAGCAATAGCTGCCGCCGATGCCGCCGCAAATTCATGGGCGAAAACCGCCCCACGATTTAGATCTGAGATTTTGCGTAAAGCTTTTGAAATTATGACAAGTGAGTTAGAAGCGATTGCAACGCTAATTTCTCGTGAAAATGGAAAAGCGATGCCAGATGCACGCGGTGAAGCGGCATATGCGGCAGAGTTTTTCCGGTGGTTTGCTGAAGAAACAGTCCGCACTCCAGGAGATTTCCGTAAATCACCATCAGGGGACAAGCGAATCCTTGTAACCCACCAACCTATTGGCCTTTCTATTCTTATTACGCCTTGGAACTTTCCAGCAGGAATGGCCACACGAAAGATTGGTCCAGCAGTTGCGGCCGGTTGCACGATGATTTTAAAGCCCGCAACTGAAACACCATTAACGGCTATGTACATTGTTGATGTTTTAGAACGCGCAGGGTTACCAAAAGGAGTACTTAATTTAGTTCTTCCAGAAAAAACTGGTCCTGCGATTTCAAAGATGTTGCATGATCCACGCGTTAAGAATCTTTCTTTTACTGGATCAACTGAAGTTGGTCGAGTATTACTTAAAGAGGCTGCCGACAAAGTAATTCGCTGCTCGATGGAACTTGGCGGAAATGCACAAGTAATCGTTCACGATGATGCTGATTTGGCAATCACAATTCCACAGTTGCTCCTTGCCAAGATGCGCAATGGTGGCGCAGCTTGTACATCTGCTAACCGAATTTACGTACAACGTCCAATTGCAGATAAATTTATTGAAGAGCTTACAAAATCAATGTCTGCCTTTGTTTTGGGCCGTGGCACAGATGCAACAACAACTCTTGGAGCATCCGTATCAATGAAAGAGCGCAACAAAATTGCACAAATCGTTGATGAATCAATTGCAGCTGGTGCCAAAGTACATGTTGGAGCAAAAACTCCAGATGGAGAAGGTGCCTTTTATCCAGCCACAGTTCTAAGCGTTGCCAAGGACAATCCAATTCTTGGACATGAAATCTTTGGCCCAGTAGCACCAGTAGTCATCTTTGATACCGACGAAGAAGGAATCGCACTGGCCAATGACACCGAGTTTGGCCTTATTAGTTATGTATTTTCTGCCAGCTTAGGTCGGGCAATTCGCACTGCCGAAGCGATGGAATCAGGAATGGTTGCGATTAATAAAGGTGTTATCTCAGATCCGGCTGCGCCATTTGGTGGAGTAAAGCAATCTGGTCTTGGTCGCGAAGGCGGCTTTGATGGAATTCATGAATTTTTGCAGACTAAATACATCGGCGTTGAAATCTAAAACTTAGATTCTAAGAATGCCTATTGTTCAAAATAACTCGTAGTCCTACTGAAAAAACTTTTCAAGACGCACTTAGCTTTTTCATTAAATCTGAGTCGTTAATTCTCAATTTATTAATTAGGCCAACAATCCGACTTCCACCATTCGAAAAATATCTTAAATCAAAATAGGGGTAAGAGATGATGCAGTAACTCGCTTCATCTTGTGGGTTTCGACCTTGAAGTGGGTAGTTCCAAATAACTTCAACTTCTGTCTGGGCGAAAAATTTGACGAGTTTTCTAACCCGAAAACTTGAAAGACCTCTAAGATTTACTTCACGCACATTTTCTTGGTATGCCAAAGTTCCATTCTTTCGAACAGAATAACTAACGGTATCTCCATTAAGAGCATAGATGATTTCACCGTTAGCAATATTTCTTTTTAAAATTTGCGACTCTGTAAGTTCAATTGCATCTAAGTTGTAGAGTTTTAACTTTGTTGTAAGGAAAAATTTATACAAGGCCAGTCGCTCCCGATCATGCAAGTGTTGGCCAAGAGTAAGAAGCTCTTCATAAAAACTCATGCCTCTATTTTGCACTAATTCGACAGTTCAAGAGGTTAGGTTTATCAGAATTGCCTGAAACGGTAACTGTACGACTATCTTTCAGATGTACCCGTCCAGAGGCGCGACCAAAATAATTCGCTTTTCCTTGCCCATTACATGGAACCGTCAAATTCTCAATCAAGACGTAATTGGGGCGATTAGGTTTAGGCCTTACAATTACGTTCGAAATTTTTCTTACAACGGAATTGGCATGATTAGGTAAAACTTCTTCAAACTTTACTGTGAGTGATGTATATGTTTGAGGAACATCACAGAGCGTACTTATTTTGAGTTTCGCCTCACTTAATTTTTGAAATTCAAGTGAGTAGGTTGATTGGTGCACTCTTTGCACGTTTATTCTGCAATTGGGTTCGATCTGCCTGTTTGTACTACTGATTAAATATTGAGCAGCTAGTGCTCCAACTAAAAGCCAAATTGGGACTTTAGCTCTAATGATGGTGGGGATAAGAGGCTTTGGATTTGGTTGAAACATTTCATCAAATTAATAAAGTCCGTCTTTATAGTGAATCAGGGTTACCCCAGTTAGGGTTTGAAGCGGAGGATGAGGGATTTGAACCCTCGATAGGTTGCCCTATACACGCTTTCCAAGCGTGCGCACTCGGCCGCTATGCGAATCCTCCCGAGGGGAGCACTCTATCGGTGGCTATAAC
>CAINSH010000103.1 GCA_903852955.1 uncultured Actinomycetes bacterium
CTCTAACCCGCGCCAAACAATCATTATTCGTCACTGCTGTGCAACGCGATGATGAGGAGCCATCTGCCTTCTTTGAAACCATCGAAGTAATGGTGAATAAAAGCGATGAAGAGTTAGAGCCAGTTTTAACAGAAGTTCCTCGGCCAATCACTGCACCAGCTTTGGTCGCCGAACTTCGCAGTCAGCTAGATGGTGATCACGCGGCCGAAGCTGCAGCATTGTTAAATGCCATGAAAGTTGAAGGTATTTATCTGGCTGATCCTGCACACTGGATTGGCTCGGTGCCGCTTAGTACAGAGGCACCAGTCATTGATGCCGACTTAGAAGTTGTGGTTTCGCCAAGTGGAGCCGAATCATTTGTTGAGTGCGGAGTTAAGTGGTTCTTACAAAATAATGGCGGCACTGATGGTGACAGTACGGCGCAGGTTTTAGGTTCTGCCATCCACGCATTTGCCGCCAAAATGGTTCAAGAACCTGGCACCACCAAAGCAGATTTAATTGCAAATCTGCAAAATTCTTGGAAGCTCATTGATCCAGATTCTGGATGGGTCAGTGCATCGCACCTTGAAAGGGCTGTAACAATGTTAGAAAAGTTTGTGGCCTATCACAACAACACAAAACGAACTGTGGTGGATGCTGAAATACGTTTTGACGTCAAATTAGGCCGAGCTCGAATTAAGGGAAGCGTAGATCGACTTGAAGTTGAAGCCGATGGTTCACTTTTTATTATTGATTTTAAAACAGGTGGCACAGCCATTTCAGTTAAAGAGGCCATAGGCAATCTACAGTTAGCCAGTTATCAAGTAGGAATCGCCGAAGGCGGATTTACTCAAGGCACGAAAACTGCCGGAGCCGAACTGGTTTACCTGGGTACCGATTCGCAAAATGCAACTTTGCGTTCACAACATGTCATTGATCTCGAAGCTACAAAAGAAAAGCTCAACGAAATCGCCGAGGGCATGGGGGCATCACAATTTTTTGCCACCATTAATAAGCGCTGTAAAGGCTGCCCAGTAAGGAAATCTTGCCCCGTTCAAAACGATGGACGGACGGTGATTGAGCCATGAAAGATGCCAAATACACACCAGAAGAGATAATCGCCAAGTTGCAAGCCCACCCAAAGTTCGGTGCTTCAATTCAACCGGTTACAACATATCAATCTGAAATTATTAGTAGTCCGCTAGAGCCAACGGTTGTAATTGCCGGTGCGGGTTCAGGTAAAACTGAAACGATGTCTAACCGCGTTCTATATTTAGTCGCAAATGGCTTTGTTACTCCCGATCAAATTCTTGGCCTTACTTTTACGCGAAAGGCCGCGGGCGAACTTTCGGTTCGTATTCGTAAACGTTTGCGTCAATTAGCCGCCCTTCCTGAATTCAAGCACATCACTTCGACTTCAACTTCAGTTACTACGTATCACTCCTATGCAGGCAAGCTATTAAGTGAACATGCAATTCGATATGGAATCGATGCCGATGCCGAACCGTTGGGCGAAGCAGCAATCTGGCAGATTGCATCTGATGTGGTACGTAACTGGTCCGATGATTCCTACCGCAATCAAAGTGCCGTCAGTACTGTCATTAAGGATTTATTAGGTCTATCAAAGTTAATGCTTGAACATCAGGTCAAAGCACAGGACATTGAACGCATTGGCAACGCAATTCTTTCGGAACTAGCACCGCTGCACGGAGGCAGTAATGAAGAAGTTCGCCAAGTTGCAAAAGCTATGCGGCAAAGAAACTCCTTACTGCCAATGGTTGAAGCATTTATGGAGCGCCGAAAAGCCGCAGGTGAGTTCTCATTTGATGATCAGATGTCACTTGCAGCAGACATTGCACAAAATTTTGAAGATGTAGCAACACTAGAACGCGGTAAATTTAAAGTTGTACTACTTGATGAGTATCAAGACACATCGCAATCACAAGTACGGATGTTGTCTGCGCTCTACGGCGATGGACATCCCGTAATGGCTGTGGGAGACCCTTCACAAGCTATTTATACGTGGCGCGGTGCTTCGGCCGGCACGATGGCATCTTTTGCGCAGTATTTTCCTAAGCGCATCGAGCAAACAGGAAAGGCGCAGTTTTCGTTACCAACAACTTTCCGTAATGATGAAATGATTTTGGCTGTTGCCAATCGCATTAGCGAAGAAATTAAAACCGCTGGCGGGCAACAAGTCGTTGAACTTCAAGCACGCCCTAAAGCGGGCAAAGGCGAAGTTGCCTATGGCGTCTTTGAGACAATTGATGCCGAAGCACAGGCAATCACTGAATATGTACGTTCGAATTGGGCACCAAGTACTGGCAAAACCTGCGCAGTGCTAGTGCGTAAGCGAAGCCAGATTTCTGCGATTGAAAGTGCGTTGCACGACGCTGGAATTGCAGTAGAAGTGATTGGTATCGGTGGATTAATTCACGTACCTGAAGTTGCCGACGTGGTTTCGATGTTGAGAATCATCACCGATCCAGATGCCGGCTCTGCAGTAATGCGTCACTTAACTGGACCTCGAATTAACTTGGGTCCACGAGATATTGCAGCTCTTGGTACATATTCACGTGAACGTGCAAAAGCAATGCATGCTGATTCAAAAACTTTCATTAAAAAAATTGCTGCCGGTAATCCTGAACAACTTGAGGCCGACGATCAATTTGCTGGCTCAATAATCGATGCACTAGATGAAATTCATGAAGCCAAGAAATATGGTTTTAGTGACATCGGTTATCAACGTTTGGTGCGATTTGCCAGTGACTTGCGCCGACTTCGAGCTCGTGCGGGCGGACAGATTACTGATTTGATCAGCGAGATTGAAAACTATCTCACCCTTGAAAGTGAAATCACCCTTCGTGATGGATCTCAATCTGGTCGGAGACACTTAGATCGCTTCCTTGATGAAGCGGCAAAATTTGAACGCTCCGGTGGAACGGTTTCCTCTTTTCTAATTTGGCTTGATATCGCAGCCGATGCCGAAGGTGGATTAAAGGCCGGAGCACCTGAAATTCGTAGCGATGTAGTACAAATTTTAACGATTCATATGTCCAAGGGCGCTGAGTGGGATGTTGTCGTAGTACCTGGCTTGGCGGAAGGAACATTTCCAGGAAACAACACTGGTGATTCAGACAATTGGCTAAAGAATGAAAAGCATGTGCCATTTGAACTACGCGGTGATGCACACGAACTGCCAGTTTTTTCTTTGCATGGAATCACTAAAAATAGCGAAGCTTCAAAAGCAATTAAATCTTTTGGCAAAGAGTGCACCAATAATATAAAAATGCGCGAAGAAATGCGTCTTGCCTACGTAGCTGTGACTCGTGCTAAGTCGCATCTGCTGTGTACAACATCATGGTGGCGCGATGGCACGAAATCTGTAGCCCCTAGTGAAATCTTCACGATTATTGCCGCGGCTGCAAGTGGATTAGGTGGATTACTTCTTAGCGATGTTCCAGCACCAGAAGATGGCGCTGAAAACCCAACGATTGAAAATCCAATTCGTGCATTATGGCCACGAGATCCATTAGGC
>CAINSH010000104.1 GCA_903852955.1 uncultured Actinomycetes bacterium
AACTTCGTACACCTGCACGTTCACACCGAGTATTCAATGCTCGATGGCGCTGCGCGTGTTCCAGATTTAATGGCCGAAGTTGCACGACAGGGTATGCCAGCGATTGCAATGACCGATCATGGAAATGTCTTTGGCGCGTATGAGTTTTATAAGCAGGCGAAGAAGGCTGGCGTCAAACCAATTATTGGAATCGAAGCTTATGTTGCTCCAGAATCTCGTTTTGATAAAAAGCGTGTGCAATGGGCAAGCGGTGGCGAAGATGATGTTTCTGGCGGCGGCGCATATACCCACATGACAATTTTGGCTGAAAATAATGTTGGTTTAGGTAACCTCTTTAGACTTTCTTCGTTGGCATCACTTGAAGGTTATTACTACAAGCCACGCATGGACCGTGAACTCCTTGCTAAACATTCAACAGGTTTAATTGCAACAACTGGTTGCCCAGGTGGTGAAATCCAGACGCGTCTTCGCATGGGTGCCTACAAGGAAGCAATGAAGGCCGCAAGTGATTACCGAGATATTTTCGGGGAAGGTAATTTCTTCCTTGAAGTAATGGATCACGGAATCGATATCGAATCAAGAGTAAAAGCAGACTTATTAAAACTTGGCAAAGAACTTGGCTTACCGTTACTTGCCACAAATGATCTGCACTACACATTGAAAGCCGATGCTGGCGCACACGAGGCTTTGCTGTGCGTTCAATCAGGTTCAACGCTTGCAGACCCAAAGCGCTTTAAATTTGATAATGATTCTTTCTATGTTAAAACACCAGCTGAAATGCGAGAGCTCTTCAAGGAGATCCCAGAAAGCTGCGATAACACATTACTTATTGCCCAGCGTTGCGAAGTAACAATGCGCGAAGGCGAAAATCTCTTGCCGCAGTTCACAGTGCCGGAGGGTGAAACGGAAGATTCCTGGCTTAAGAAAGAATCAGTCAGAGGAATGAAGCAACGACTTGGTAATAAATTAACTCCAGAGCATGAAGCTCGACTTGATTATGAACTTGGCGTAATGGAAAAGATGGGATTTCCCGGCTACTTCCTGGTTGTTGCCGACTTAGTGGGACACGCAAAGTCAGTTGGTATTCGAGTCGGTCCGGGCCGTGGCTCTGCAGCAGGCTCACTTGTTGCATATTCACTTGGAATTACCGGACTTGATCCACTCGAACATGGACTTTTATTCGAGCGCTTTCTTAACCCAGAACGTATCTCTATGCCAGATATCGACTTGGACTTTGATGAACGCCGGCGCTCAGAAATGATTCGCTACGCCACTAACAAATATGGCGAAGACCGCGTTGCACAGATTATTACGTACGGAACCATTAAATCTAAACAAGCGATTAAAGACTCAACACGAGTACTTGGTTACCCATATGTAGTTGGTGAAAAACTTACCAAGGCATTGCCACCAACTGTCATGGGTAAAGATATTTCCCTTGGGGGAGTCTTTGATCCTAAAGATGAGCGATATGGCGAAGCTGGCGAATTTCGTTCACTCTATGAATCCGATCCTGATTCAAAACGGGTCGTAGATACTGCCCGTGGCCTAGAAGGTCTAAAGCGTCAGTGGGGCGTTCATGCCGCAGGTGTGATTTTGTCGCGCGAGCCATTGCTAGATGTAATTCCAATTCACCGCCGCGAAGCTGACGGAGCAATCATCACGCAGTTTGATATGGGTGCTTGCGAATCAATCGGACTTTTAAAGATGGATTTTTTGGGTCTTCGAAATTTGTCGGTACTAGATGATGCCCTCATAAATATAAAAGAGAATCAAGGAATCGAAGTTGTACTTGAAGACTTAACCCTTGATGATAAAAAAACTTACGAACTGTTATCACGCGGTGACACGTTAGGTGTTTTCCAGCTCGACGGTGGGCCAATGCGGGCACTTCTTAAATCAATGTCTCCTGATTCATTTGAAGATATTTCTGCAGTTATTGCACTTTATCGTCCGGGTCCAATGGGTGAAAATGCACATAACAACTACGCCGATCGCAAGAATAAGCGAAAGCCAGTTGAACCAATTCACCCAGAACTTTCTGAAGTCTTGCAGGAAATTTTGGGCGACACATATGGACTAATTGTTTATCAAGAGCAAGTAATGGCAATTGCCCAAAAAGTTGCGGGCTTTTCACTTGGTCGTGCAGATTTGCTCCGTAAAGCGATGGGTAAGAAAAACAAAGATATTTTGGATAAGGAATACATTCCCTTTGAAGCCGGTATGAAAGCCAACGGTTTTTCAACCGCTGCAATCAAGCGTTTATGGGATGTTTTGATTCCATTTTCTGATTACGCTTTTAACCGTGCCCACTCTGCTGGATACGGAGTTGTTTCCTACTGGACGGCTTACTTAAAAGCTAACTACCCAACTGAGTACATGGCAGCCCTGCTTACAAGCGTGCGTGATGACAAAGATAAATCTGCACTCTACTTAAGTGAGTGCCGTCGTATGGGGATCAATGTTCTTCCGCCAGATGTCAATGAATCAAATGGCGAATACACCCCGCGCGGAAAAGATATTCGTTTTGGCTTAGCTGCAATTAGAAATGTTGGTGAAGGTGTTGTCGCATCAATCAAAGCCTCACGTGAAAGCAAAGGTCGGTTCGAATCCTTCGGAGATTTCCTTGCAAAAGTCGATGCCCAAGTGTGCAATAAAAAGACTATTGAATCGCTGATTAAAGCTGGAGCTTTTGGTTCACTCGGAGCAACCCGTAAAGGTTTAATCGCAGTTCACCTTGAAGCAATCGATTCAGTAATTGAAAGCAAGCGCGCCGAAGCGATTGGTCAGTTTGATTTATTCGGCGGTGAATCCGTAACTCAAGTATCTGGCTTAGATATCGAAGTCCCAACTGGTGAGTGGGATAAAGCCATGTTGCTCAGTTACGAACGCGAGATGTTAGGCCTATACGTTTCAGATCACCCATTGCTTGGCGTCGAACATGTTTTGCGTGCCAACACCGATATGTCCATCAGTGAACTCGTCGACGAAGGTGCCCAGCACGAATCCATCGTGACAATTGGTGGCTTGATCACAAACGTTACTCGCAAAGTTTCTCGGCAAGGTGCCTCTTGGGCAGTTGTTACAGTCGAAGACCTTGAAGGCTCACTAGAAGTACTCTTTTTCTCAAATACCTATAATCAATATTCGATGTCATTAACTGAAGATCGAATCGTTACCGTTCGCGGCCGCGTTGACCGCCGTGAAGAAAATCTACGTTTTACCGCACTTGAAATGTCGATGCCAGATATCAATGCTGGACCCACTGGCCCACTAGTAATTTCGATTCCGATGTCACAGTGCACACCACCAGTGGTGGATCGGATTAAAGAGATTTTGCGCTCACACCCGGGCAAGCGTGAAGTTCATCTTTCATTAAGTGAAAATGGCGCAAATACCACCATGAAGATTGATGCATCCGTCACAGCATCACCGTCACTCAGCGCAGATCTTAAATCGATTTTGGGTCCAAACTGCCTGGTTTAAATCCCAGCACCTAACAATTGGTGCAACCGTTACAATTTGAATGTGATTCGAACCGTTGACTTACGTGGAAAGAAATTAACTAAGGCGCAATATAACGCCGAACTTCCACGCGCCACGTTAGATGTCAATGAGGCGATGCGTTTAATTGAACCGATTTTGCATCGAGTTAAAAATGGGGATGAATCTGATCTGATTAAGTTGGCGCAAGAATTTGATGGAGTAGCACCCAAATCAATCCGAGTTGGGCAAGAAGAACTTGTTAAGGCACTTGATTCACTTGATCCTAAAATTCGTACTGCACTAGAGCTCTCCATCTCACGTGTGCGCAAAGTGCATAACGATCAAATCAGAAGTGAAAAAACCACTGTTGTTGTTGATGGCGGAACCGTTACTGAAAAATGGATTCCCGTCGATCGAGTTGGTTTATATGTTCCAGGCGGTCGCGCAGTTTACCCAAGCAGTGTTGTAATGAATGTTGTCCCTGCTCAAATAGCAAAAGTTCAATCAATTGCAGTTGCATCACCACCACAAAAAGATTTCGGTGGTTTGCCACATCCGACTATTTTGGCAACATGTGCCCTACTTGGAATTACCGAGGTATTTGCGGTCGGAGGAGCTCAAGCGATTGCAATGTTTGCTTACGGCGTTGATGGTCTGTGTGAGAAAGCTGATTTAGTAACTGGCCCGGGCAATATTTATGTAGCCGCAGCTAAACG
>CAINSH010000105.1 GCA_903852955.1 uncultured Actinomycetes bacterium
ATTTGAACATAAAGCGTGGACCCAGTGGGAAGATATTCATACCCCTAATGGGATTTCGGCTTTAAACCCAACAAACTTCCCACTAGATCACAGCGATCTATCGCAGATTACTTTCTACGTGGCTCCTTATATGGGTGGACGTAAAGCTTTGGAGTACACAACTTCAATGCCTAATTTGAAAATTTTGCAAGTGCCGAATGCAGGATTTGATGATGCGCTTGAATTTCTTCGCCCGGGAATGATTTTGTGTAATGCACGTGGGGTCCACGATGCATCTACTGCCGAACTTGCCGTTGCTCTTGCGATATCTTCTCGCCGTGGTTTTTACGATTTTGCAGTCGCACAACAAGCTGGCCAATGGCAGCCCAAACGCTATGAATCCTTTAATGACAGCAAAATAGGAATTATTGGCGCAGGTTCTATTGCACGTACATTAGCTAGGTACCTATCGCCTTACGATGTTGAAATCTCTTTCTTTTCACGTTCAGGCTCAGATGGTGCGATAAAGATTGCTGATCTAGATGCACATCTGCCACAACTAGATATTATCTTTTTGGTTTTGCCGTTAAACGCTGAGAGTAAGCATTTAATCAATGCCCAGCGTCTTAAGTTAATCAAAGATGGTGCAGTCATAGTTAATGTTGGTCGCGGTCCGATTATTGATACCGATGCACTCGTCAGTGAACTCAACACTGGTCGAATATTTGCTGGCTTGGATGTAACCGATCCAGAACCTTTGCCGCAGGGTCATCCACTATGGAGTGCGAAGAATCTAGTTCTTTCACCCCATGTTGGTGGGAATTCAACCGCTTTTGATAGCCGTGCTAAGAAGTTAATTGAAAGACAACTTGATCTTATTTCTCGAGGAGAAGAGCCAGAGAATATTGTTGCAAGAAGTTAGTCGTTTAGCCGTTCAATTTCGCGAATAATTGCGCTGTGATCCAGCTCGCCGTCTCCATGTTCAATTAATCCGGCATACAACTGTGTCACTAGTGAAGTCATAGGAAGTTCGGTTTCACTAGATTTGGCAGCATCTAATGCAAAGTACAGGTCTTTCAATAGAAACTTTGACTTACCCCCAGCTGGAAAATCTCGCGCTTGAATTTTTGGGCGGCGCAGTTCGAGAGCTGCAGAATTAGCTAATCCCCCAGAGAAGATTTCCAGTACTTTGTTGGCATCTAGACCTGCACGCCGAGCTAATGTAATTGCTTCACCAATAGCAGATAAATTAATTGCTACAACGATTTGATTTGCAGCTTTAGTCAATTGTCCTGATCCTATGGGACCCATTAAAAGAACAGTTTTTCCAACTGCATCTAAAACTGGTTTTACCGAATTAAAATCGCTTTCTTCGCCTCCAGCCATAATTGAAAGTGAGGCATTCTGTGCGCCAAGTTCTCCGCCGCTCATTGGCGCATCAACAACTTTTACACCAATATCTCTCATTTCCTTTGCAAATGAAACTATCTCTACCGGAGACGTAGTACTCATAACGACAATAAATTGACCTGGCTTTAACGCTGTTCTGAGACCGGCATCTAGAATTTCAATGAGCTGGGGCAAGTCTGGCAAAGTAACAAGAATGACTTCTGCATTAATTTGATTTACATCTTTACAAATCAAGACTCCGTCTTTTTCAGCAATCTGTGCTGGACCTGGTGACCTGTTCCATGCTTGCGTTGGAAAACCTGCTTTATGTAAGTTGAGTGCAATTGGCAGACCCATTGCCCCCAATCCGATGACTGCGACTGATTGCTTCTGGCTCATTTGAATTTAGCCAACTTCTCTTTAAACGCAACCGTATCTAAAACTTCTTTGTTAACAACAAAGGTTGGTACATCGCCGCGACTGATTGCCTTAATTGATGAAAATGCACTCTTGCCCATTCCTAAAGCAAGTTCGTCAGTCCAAGCAAGGTTATGTGGAGTCACAATCACATTATCCATCTCCATCAAAGGATTAGCCTTATCAATCGGCTCAACTTCAAAAACATCAAGGCCTGCTGCGGCAATTTCCTTACTCTGCAAAGCGCGGACAAGCGCAGCCTCGTCAATTATGGGCCCTCTTGATATATTGATAAGAATCGCAGTATTTTTCATTGACTTAAACTCTTTGGTGCTGAGTATGTGATGTGTATCTGGGGTAAGAGCTGCAGTAACAATTACTACATCGCAGCTTGCTAAGAGTACGTTTAAATCAACTAATTCAACGTCTAATTCTTTTGCCTCTTCTGGCTTCTTCCATGGATCAAAAGCTACGCGATTGCAATCAAACGGGGCTAATAATCGAAAAAACTCACTGGCAACATTGCCTAAACCAATGGTCCCAACAGTTTTTCCATTAACTCCCTGGCCTAATCCTTTAATGCGGTTTGCCCAGTCAAAACTGTGAGCTTGCTTGTCCTTGGCAACCAACCGAAACATCGTAGCCAGCATCAACGTAAGAGCTGCAGTTGCGACTGGCTTTTTAGAACCATCAGGAGTGATTGTGAGAGCTACACCAGCTTTAGTGCATGCCGCCAAATCAATATTGTCATAGCCGACTCCAAAGCGAGCAATTATCAAAGGGGAATTTTGTGGTGAGCCAAAAGAGTTTTCATCAACACCGACACCGGCAAAAGCAATGGCATCAAAGCCGGTTACATCAGCAGACTTCATGACTGGGCCTGAATTGTTTAAGAACTTCCAAGGAAGTGGTGAAAGCGTTTCAATTGCTATCTCTCCCCAACTAAATCCTCCAGCACCGTCAGAGAGATCACTTGTCAGACCTACGTTGAAACTCATGATGTCACCGTGCGCCGAGCTACTCTCTTTTCATCAAGATCTGCAATATAAAAGATGATGAGTGCAATGAGAGTAAGGCCTGCGGCAGACCACAATGGAGATGTGTAGCCATAATTTTGTGCAATTAGGAAACCACCAGCTGAAGCACCAATTGTGTTTCCAATGTTAAACGAGGCAATATTTGCACCCGATGCCAAGGTTGGTGCATTTGATGCGTAACGCATCACACGCATTTGAACCGCAGAAACCGGGGCAAAACCTAGAATACCCATGACCAAAATTGAAATGACTGCAGCTGGTTTGTTAGTAGCAATCTGCGCGAAGATTATTAAGATCACAAATAATGCACCTAGATATCCGCTGATGGTCGCCTTTAAATGTTTATCAGCTGAACGGCCACCGATATTGTTTCCGATGAAAACACCGATACCAAAGAGGAAAAGAATGTAAGGAATACTCGAATCGGCAAAATGAGTTACTCGTGTCAGGGTGTAAGCGATATAAGTAAATCCACCAAACATTCCCCCAAAACCAAAAATGGTCACAAACAGTGAATACCAAACCTGTCTTTGCTTAAAAGAACGTAATTCTTGACGGATTGATCTAGGCCCAGATGCTAAGTCATGTGGTTTATCAATTGGAACTAAAGCAACAATTGCTATGAAGGCTGCTACACCAATTCCGGATATGGCTAAAAATGTTGAACGCCATCCAAATTGTTGTCCTATCCAGGTTCCGAATGGTACCCCCAGCACATTTGCCACTGTTAAGCCCGTAAACATTATTGAAAGTGCGCGTGCTTTCTTAGTGATATCAACTAAATCAGTTGCAACAACTGCACCAATTCCAAAAAATGCACCGTGACACAAAGCTGAAACTACGCGTCCCACCATCATGATGGAGAATGTTCCAGCTAATCCACTAATCAAATTTCCTGCAATGAAAAGTGACATGAGCGATAGTAAAACTGCTTTTCGTTCTAATTTTGTTACTGCAATTGTTATGAGCACTCCACCCAATGCAACACTAAATGCGTATCCAGATACTAAATACCCAGCAGTAGCAGCACTGATATTAAAATCAGATCCAATTTGGGGTAGTAGCCCAATTGTTCCAAATTCTGTTAGTCCTATGCCAAATCCACCAAGGGCTAGTGCAAATAAGGCTATCGGCATAGGGTGAAGCCTAGCGGCATTCCAGAGTCAGTGGTTATAACAAGTTGTTACCAAGTTGAATCTATCCCTAATATGGAATTACTGTTAATGTCGCCGAATGAATTTGAGAACTTCTCTGTGACAATTAATTCACCAGTCATAGAAATTCGTGGCTTAGATAAATCATTTTATGCAACGCATGCAGCAGATAACGTTAGTTTTAGCGTTAACTCGGGAGAAATTGTTGCGCTGCTTGGTGAAAATGGTGCAGGTAAATCCACTGTAATTAAAATGCTCGCAGGTGTTTATACTCCTGATTCTGGTGAAGTTTTTATTGAAGGAAAACAAATCCACTTAGATGGAAAAAATCCAGAGATTGCATTTGTACATCAGACACTTGGATTAATTGAGTGGATGACCGTTGCAGAAAATATTGCACAAATAATTGGTTATCCAAAACGCTTAGGATTAATTAGTCCTAAGGCAATGAATCGCCAAGCAACTGAAGTACTTTCAATTGTCGCAGGTGGCATAGATCCAGAAGCAAGAGTTTTTACTCTTAGTCGCACAGATAGATCTCTGCTTGCAATAGCGCGAGCACTCATTCAAAAGCCAAAAGTTCTTGTACTCGATGAACCAACAGCTTCCCTAACAGCGCAAGATGTCTCCCGTCTTTTTGAAGTATTACAGGAATTAAAAAAGGTAGGTGTTGGAATAATTTATGTTTCTCACCGACTCGATGAAGTTTATGAAATTGCTGACCGCTCGGTGATTATGAGAAACGGCCGAGTTGTTGCCGATCGCCAAGTATCTGATCTTCCAAAGTCAGAGCTCGTAAATCTCATTGTTGGCAAGGAAGTGCTTGAGACCGAGTTCAAGGCACCCAGCAGCGAAGTTAAAATCTCATTAATAGAGTACGGAACCGAAAATGCCGGTCCGTTAACGCTAGACATTCGCAAAGGCGAAGTAATTGCACTTTGTGGCTTGCGTGGGGCTGGTCAAGATGAAATTGGGCGAGCTATCGCTGGAGTCGTTGAGTCAACACGGGGAACTATTTCAACTCCTGATGGCATCCTTAATTACAGAAAAGTTTCTCAAGCAGTTAAATTAAAAATTGGGTTCAGTACTTCTAATCGTGAAACCGAAGCAATCGCTCCGGGAATGAGCGTTAAAGAGAATCTTTTCTTGAATCCATTGCTGTGGGGTCGTGGAATATTCTCTGGGATTCGGTCTAAGAATGAACGCGCTGAGACTTTCCCACATTTGGATAAGTTCGGCGTGCGCCCTCGAGATCCTGATCTATCACTAGATACTTTTTCTGGTGGAAATCAGCAAAAGGTAATTCTCGCTCGTTGGTTTGGTCTTTCATTTAATCTCATGGTTTTGGAAGAACCAACTATGGGCGTAGACATCGGAGCAAAAGCTGATATCTATGGTCTTTTCAGCGACGTAACTCAAAATGGCACATCATTAATAATTGTTTCAACCGATATGGAAGAAGTTGTTCGAGTTGCCAATCGAGCCGTTGTTTTCCTCCAAGGGGTTCCCGTACGGATCCTTGAAAAATCTGAGATTACATTTGCAAATTTGATTTCTATCGCATCAAATCTAGATTCAACCGTTACTTCAGGAGGAAAGACCAAATGAGCAAAAATTCGATAACCTCTACAGCGCTAGAAGCGCCAAAAGGATCCAGCTTCTTGCGACGTTTCTTCCCTGTATACGGCATGGTCCTCCTCATCGTGGTCTTGTTCATAATCTTTTCAATTTCAAAGCCAGACACTTTCCCAACTTTGCAGAACTTTAGAATCTTGGCTTCTGGTAACGCAGTCCTTTTTATTCTTGCATTAGGCGTAACGTTGCCGATGGCTGTTGGAAAGATTGATCTTTCATTCGGTTACGGCGTCGGCCTTTGGCAGGTTATGGCCTTGGTTTGGCAGATGGATGGCCTTGATTACCGCTTAGTTCTTGTCATGATTTTAGTTGGAGGAGCAGTTGTCGGTGTTGTTAACGCATTGCTTATCGAATTAGCCCAAGTTGATGCCTTTATTGCAACTCTGGCCACAGGGCAAGTTATTTATGCGATTTCATATGCAGTAACTGGTGGAACTCAAGTTATTGACCTGAAAAATCAACGCTCTGAGTCATTTAATAAGTTTGGAACTTGGTCAATAGATCGAATTCCTGGTTCATTCATTGTGGCAATCGTTTTAGCAATTTTAATGTTTGTGGTTCTTGAATATCTTCCAATCGGTCGTTATATGTATGCGGTAGGTGCAAATCCTCGCGCCGCCGAACTCATGGGTATCAAGCGCAGCCGCTATATCTACGGCGCAATGATTACTTCAGGAATGATTACAGGACTTGCAGGTTACTTGCTCTGCGCGCGCCAACTTGGAAATGTGCAAAGCAACATTGGGCCAGATCTTTTGTTGCCAGCACTGACTGCAGCATTTATCGGCTCAACTACTATCCGACCAGGTCGCGTTAATCCACTGGGCACTGTCGTAGGAATCTTTATTGCTGTTATTGGAATCTCTGGATTACTTCAAATGTTCCCAGGCAGTTTCTTCCTCACGCCATTATTTAATGGACTCACTTTGGTCGCAGCAATCACAATTGCCTCTCTTGCCAGTCGTAAGCGACGCAATAAAGCAACAAATAAAATTCCGAGCGGGAAAAATTCCGGCGCGGATGGGGATAAAAAGGAATAAGGCTGAGATGTCTTCCGAAAATAACCCCTCACTCAGGGAAAGGGAAAATATATGAAGAAAAACGCAAGACTCGGCATTATTGCCTCATTGAGTCTGGCACTGGTTGCTTCTACAGTTGTAGTTGCTAGCCAAGCTTCTGCCGCAGATGTAGTTGCAGCAGCAAAAACATATGTAGCAAACAGTCTCTCTGCTAAGTCTGGGTTCACCCCACCTGCAGTTGGCGCTAAGGCACAGAAGCGTGGCGCGACCATTGGTTTCGTAGCTTCTGACCTATCAAACGGTGGAATCACTGGTGTTCTTGCTGGTGTTAAGCAAGCGGCCGCAAAGCTCGGATGGACCATCAAGGTTTATGACGGTCAGGCAACTCCAAGTGGACGCACAACTGCAATGAACGCAGCAATTGCAGACAAAGTAGATGCCCTAATCCTTGGTGGAACAGATGCAACAGAGCAGGCAGCACAAGTTGTTGCTGCTACAGATGCTGGCATTCCAACATTCGGATGGCACTCAGGTCCAACTCCAGGTCCAAGTCTTGGAATGAAGACAAACGTAACAACAGATCCATTGGTTGTTTCACGCACAGCAGCTTCATACGCAATTGCTAAGTCTGGCACTAAGAAGTTTGGTGTAGTTATCTTCACTGATAGCCAATACCAGGTTGCTATTGCTAAGTCAGATGCTATTGCAGCTGAAATTAGGAAAGATAAGTACGGCACAGTATTGGAAATCAAAGACACTCCAATTTCTTCAACTTCACAGTTGATGCCTGCAATTATCTCAAGCATGCTTCAGAAGTATGGATCAAAGTTCACATACTTCTTCGGTATTAACGGTGCATACGCTAACGGTGCTGCTCCAGCTCTTCAATCAGCTGGAATTTCACCAACAGGCGCACCATTCGCAATTGCAGCAGGAGACGGTGACAGTGCTGAACTCAACCGTATCCGTACAAGCAAGTACCAGCTAGCAACAGTTGCTGAGCCTCTTTACCTACAGGCATGGCAGCTAATTGATGCAATCAACAGCACCTTTGCTGGTGTAAAGATTGCTAAGTGGGTTGCAGCACCTGGCTTGATCGATAAGTCAAACGTTCCAAAGGGAGACATTTTTGATCCAGCTTCTGGATACCGTAAAGTCTACCTAAAGCTATGGGGAGTTAAGTAACTCTCAATAGAGCATTAAGTTAAAAGATGTAAAACTCCAGCAAGGTTGTAAAATAACTTTGCTGGAGTTTTACTTTTACTCATCACGGAGGAATTTATTATTGACGCAGATCTTTCAATAATCACCAAGCGCCTTCGAACAGAAGTACGTGGTGATGTCAGTGATGCGCACATTAAAATTGCAGAATACTCAACGGATGCCTCAAATTATCGCGTCCCACCTGCGCTGGTCGTAATACCCAAAGATTCTGCAGATATCATTTCAGCACTTTCAATTGCGAAAGAATCCAATATTCCTGTGACCCTTCGTGGTGGCGGAACTTCAATCGCTGGAAATTCAATTGGCACTGGCATTGTGATTGATACTTCTGTACACATGAATAAAATCATTAATCTAGACCCCATTGCGCGCACTGCAATCGTGCAGCCCGGGGTAATCCTCTCCTCGCTTCAGAAACTAGCCGCACCGCACGGTTTACGTTTTGGTCCAGATCCATCCACTCAAAGTAGGGCCACAATGGGTGGGTTGATTGGCAACAATTCATGTGGCCCACATGCACTTTCTTTTGGAAAAACCGCAGAGAATGTCATCTCTTTAGATGTAATTGATGGTCGACTTCGTAGATTTAGTGCGCAAAAAAATATTGAATCCATCCCAGGGCTCTCCCAATTGGTAAGTTCAAACCTAGCAACGCTGCGCACTGAATTTGGAAAATTTGGGCGACAAGTAAGTGGTTATTCACTTGAGCATCTTTTGCCTGAAAATGGTGGCGATCTGGCTCGCGCTTTAACGGGCACTGAGGGAACTCTTGTAACGGTTTTAGAAGCGGAAGTAAGACTTGTAGAGCAAAGCTCAGCACCGGCTCTTGTCGTTTTAGGTTATCCCGATATGCCATCTGCTGGTGATGATGTTCCAAATCTCTTACGCTTTAAACCACTTGCAATGGAAGGTTTAGATATCCGCCTTATAGAAGTTGCACGTGAGCATTGGAAAGGAAAAGGTTTTCCAGAATTACCATCTGGTAAAGGCTGGCTAATGATTGAAGTGGGTGGTCATACTTCAGAGGATGCAGTGGCGCGTGCAAATGAATTAGCAGCAGCTGCACAAACAAATGAAATTATGGTTTTTCCTGCAGGACCGCAAGCTCGGACTTTATGGCAACTTCGCGCAGATGGCTCTGGCTATGCAGGTAGAACTGCTAGCGGTAAGCAAGCTTGGCCTGGTTGGGAAGATGCAGCAGTTCCTCCTGAGAATTTAGGAACGTACATGCGCGAGCTTGAAAAATTAATGGCTGCAAGTGATTTGCAGGGCGTTCCTTTTGGCCACTTTGGTGATGGTTGCATTCACGTACGAATAGATTTTCCACTAGAACGTGAAAGTTCAACTTTTAGATCATTTGTTGAAAATGCAACTGATTTAGTTTTGAAGTTGGGCGGCTCCCCCTCAGGTGAACATGGTGATGGACGTGCACGAAGTGAGATGCTCACTCGCATGTACTCACCCACTGCAATTTCTCTATTTGCTGGAATCAAAGAGATCTTTGATCCACAAAACTTTCTTAATCCCGGCGTAATTGTGGAGCCAAGGCGTATTGATGATGACTTACGGCGGCCCAAAGCAGTATCAATTAAAAACGGTGGCGGCTTTGCTTTTGCCGATGATGACAATGATTTCACCAAAGCAATTCACCGCTGTGTTGGCATCGGAAAATGCCGAGCAGATAACTCGTCAGCCGGTGGCTTTATGTGCCCTTCATATTTGGCCACTAAAAATGAATCTCATGTAACGCGTGGCCGTGCACGAGTACTTCAAGAAATTACTCAAAATACCGGCAAAAGCACGGATTGGTCATCACCAATAGTTAAAGAGTCCCTTGATCTGTGTCTGAGTTGTAAGGCATGCGCCAGTGACTGCCCGGCCGAAGTAGATATGGCTAAATACAAATCTGAGGTTTTATATCAACAGTACAAAAGAAAACTACGACCACGTAGTCATTACATTCTTGGGCAACTTCCACGTTGGGCAGCTTTAGCACGAATCTCACCTAAGGCAGTAAATGCTCTTTCGCAATCAAAGATTGGCAGTAAAATCGTTCTAAAAGTTGGCGGGATGGATTCACGACGCTCACTTCCTCGCTTTGCAGAACAACCTTTCTTTGTATCCAAAAAGATAACCCAAAGTTCAAAGCCACAAATCCTTTTATGGGTTGATTCTTTTACTCAATCTTTCACTCCAAGCGGGGCGTATGCAGCGAAGGTGTTACTGGAGAAAATTGGGTATGACGTCGTAATCCCCGAACAATCTGCGTGTTGCGGATTAACGTGGATCAGTACTGGCCAACTAGATGGTGCCAAGAGCCGCCTAAATAAACTACTCGATGTTTTTGAACCGTATTTAGAAAAAGGTATGGAAATTGTTGGTCTAGAGCCCTCTTGCTTGGCCGTATTAAGATCGGACTTACTTGATTTGCTACCAAATGATTCACGTTCACAACAAGTAGCACAATCCACCTTTACGATTGCCGAGATCATCAATAAAGCTGCATTAAATCCTAAACTCAAGTGGAGTGCGCCAGATTTGAGCCACATGACCTTAGTTGTGCAACCACATTGCCATCAGCATGCAGTGATGGGCTTTCGTGATGACCAAGAAGTATTGCAAAGTACGGGAATAGCTTTTACTCAACTTGCTGGTTGTTGCGGTTTAGCTGGTAACTTCGGTATGGAAGATGGCCATTACGATTTATCAGTTGCCGTTGCAGAAAATGCTTTACTGCCGGCGCTTCGAGCAAAAGATGCGACCACTGTATTTCTAGCTGATGGATTTTCTTGCCGAACTCAAGCAGATCA
>CAINSH010000106.1 GCA_903852955.1 uncultured Actinomycetes bacterium
CCAAGTATCAACAATCGGACAACGTTCACCACCAATAATCTTGCGGTACCACATCCAAGCTTCTGGATTAATTGGTTCGCCAACTGTTCCAAGTAAACGTAGCGATTCCAAGTTGTGTGCTTGCGGAAATTCATCTCCCCACTTCATCCATGTACGGATCAAAGTTGGAGCGGTGTACAAGATTGTTACGCCGTATTTTGCAACAATTTCGAAAATACGTCCTTTATGGGGAGTATCAGGCGTACCTTCATACATAACTTGAGTCGCACCATTAATAAGTGGCCCATAAACAACATACGAGTGGCCGGTAATCCAACCAACATCGGCCGTGCACCAGTAAACATCGCTTTCTGGCTTTATGTCGAAGACCATTTTGTGCGTGTATGCGACCTGAGTTAAATAGCCACCGGTTGTGTGGAAAATTCCTTTTGGTTTTGCTGTTGTGCCTGATGTGTACAAAATAAAGAGTGGATGTTCAGCGTCAAAACTTTGTGCAACATGTTCTTCAGATTGGCGGCCAACAATGTCATGCCACCAGATATCACGATCAGTCCAAGCAGTTTCTTGCTTGGTGCGCTGAACTACTAAAACTTTTTCAACATTGTGTTGACCCTTAAGCGCATCATCGACGGCAGGTTTTAAAGCAAAGGCTGCACCTTTTCTGAATCCGCCATCAGCGGTAATAACTAATTTTGCATCGGCATCTTGAATTCGAGACAACAAAGCATCTGCAGAGAAGCCTCCAAAGACAACTGAATGTGGTGCACCAATACGTGCACAAGCCAACATCGCAACTGCTGCTTCAGGGATCATTGGCATGTAAATCGCAACACGATCTCCAGCTTTAATTCCAATTTCAGTTAAGGCATTTGCTGCTTTATTAACTTCTTTTAATAACTGGGCATAAGTAATTGTCTGGGTGTCGCCAGGTTCGCCTTCGAAATGAAAAGCAACACGATCTCCACGACCTTCATCAACATGTCGATCAAGTGCGTTAACTGAAGCATTAATTTTTCCACCAATAAACCATTTGGCATATGGCGGTTGCCAATCAAGAACTTGGTTCCAAGGTGTTTCCCATTGCAAAGATTTTGCTTGCAGGTCCCAAAAGGCTAAGCGATCCATATTTGCATGCGCATATTCATCAAACTGCGCGTTGGCATGGGCGGCAAACTCTGGGCTTGGCGAAAAATGACGATTTTCGCTTAATAAATTCTCTAGCGACTCATGCTCTTGGTCCATAACCCGTGAGATTACCCGCCATCGCTAGATATCAACAGAGATTTCCTGGGGGTGATTCTCACATCTAGGTCACAGTCAGAATGCCGAAGCGAAAGGAGGTCACTTATGGGAATTTCAACTGTCTTATTGCTGATGTTTAAGTTCTTCGGCAACGCCACATTGGTTGCAGCACTTTTCCGCTTTGCCGGCAGCGTCTTTAAAACCTTCATGTAGGCATGCGTGTAAAAGCCCTCGGCCCACGGCCAGACCGAGGGCTTTTTCGCGCCTTTTTTGTGGGATTCGGGCCAAAGTGAGAGGATTGGCCGTAAGCCTCTAAACGGTTCAAAGTTGCACTCGCTCTAGAGATTTACACCAAGCTACTAGGAGTCAAAGTGCCAATTGCAACCCCTGAAATTTATGCAGACATGTTGGATCGCGCCAAGAAAGGCGCATTTGCATATCCCGCAATCAA
>CAINSH010000107.1 GCA_903852955.1 uncultured Actinomycetes bacterium
CACAAACCGCCTTTTTAGCAAGCGAAGGAGTTCTCACCATGGCAGCAGATGCAAGTTTTGACGTAACCTCCAAGATTGACCGCATGGAGCTCGATAACGCTATCAATCAGGCGATTCGTGAGATTGACACTCGTTTTGATTTCAAAAATACAGGTTCAAAAATTGAACTTGAGGGTGAAAAGATTTTAATTGAAGCCGATACAGAAGAGCGAGCAAAAGCGGCCCTTGATGTAGTAAAAGACAAGATGATTAAGCGTGGAGTCTCTCTCAAGCACCTAGATGCTGGAGCCCCACAGCTAAGTGGCAAGATTTATAAAATTGCTGCACCTTTAAAGGAGGGCATATCAACTGAGAATGCCAAAAAAATTGCAAAATTAGTCCGAGATGAAGGTCCTAAATCGGTAAAGACACAGATTCAAGGCGACGAATTGCGAGTTACTTCAAAGAGCCGTGATGATTTACAGGACACTATGGCAATGATCAAAGATGGTGGCTGGGATTTTGCGGTTCAATTTACGAACTTTAGATAATTGAGTAAATATAAGCTCGGCCTAGTTTATGGCTTTAGTGCATATTTCTTTTGGGGTTTTCTGCCTATCTATTGGAAGCATATTCATAACGCCTCATCTTTTGAAATTCTTGCCAATCGGGGAATTTGGTCATTAGCCGTTTGCACGTTATTACTAACACTGCGCAAGGAATTAAAAAGTACTTTCCTCATCATCAAATCGAAGAGAATGTTTTCAATACTTGCGATTTCCTCTGGATTACTAACCATAAATTGGGGAGTATTTATCTGGGCGGTTGGTGCTGACAGAGTTGTCGAAAGCGCACTGGGATATTACATAGCGCCATTACTTAATGTGTTATTTGGTATTTTAATCTTTCGAGAATCTCTGCGAATACTGCAATGGATAGCAGTAGCTCTGGGAACTATCTCCGTCCTAATTCTAACAATTGAGTATCACCACTTCCCTTGGATTGCGCTCTCCCTGGCGCTTTCATGGGGCACCTACAGTTTGGTGAAAAAACGAATTGATCTCGGAGCCCTTGAATCACTGACCATTGAGACTTTAATTGCGTTCATCCCAAACTTAGCTTTCCTGTTTTATATTGAAGGAAAAGGTACAGCTCAATTTGGGCAAGGTTTACTAGTGACAACACTTCTTTGCTTAGCAGGCATAGCAACTGTGATTCCACTTTTGCTATTCAATGGAGCGATTGTTCGATTGCCACTTTCTACTTTAGGTTTGTTACAGTACATAACTCCAACCATTTTTTTCCTACTTGGTGTATTTCTATTTAACGAGGATATGTCTAACGGAAAAGTTATGGGATTTGCATTTATCTGGGCAGCGCTAATTGCTTTAAGTGCGGATTTAGTACGATCAAGCAGAACGTTCGATAACCGCGTCGCATAGTGATATCAACGCACCTGTTGCATCGTTTACAGGAAGTGGTCCTAAAGCATTTCTGGCTTCTCTAGCAACTTGCAGGAGTTGTTCGCGAGATTCACCTAAAGCTTTGTGATTTCTAAGTGCAACTAATACTTGCTGCACAGTTGGTTCATCCTCAATTGGTGCTGAAAGTAGGTGTTGTAATTCGCGATCTGCGGGGTCGGTAGATTTCATAACATTGAGAGTGACAAGGGTTGGGACACCTTCGCGTAAATCAGTTCCAGGAGTCTTTCCAGATTGATTTGATTCGCTGGCAATATCAATAACGTCATCAGCTAATTGAAAAGCAACACCGATTTTTTCGCCAAAAGTTGTGACTGTGTCGGTGATTTCGACAGGTGCGCCAGAAATCATTCCGCCATAACGCGCACTTGCTGCAATCAGTGATCCAGTCTTATCTGCAACAACTCGTAAGTAATGTTCTAGTGGATCTTGGCCTGGGTTAGGTCCTTGGGTTTCCATAATTTGCCCGATAACTAAACGCTCGAACGTACGGGCTTGAAGACGAACCGCCGCTGGTCCTAAATCTGCCAATAAATCTGAAGACTTTGCAAAGAGAAAATCTCCAGTCAAAATTGCGATTGTGTTTCCCCATCGCATATTTGCACTTTCTACTCCACGACGAAGTGGCGCTTCATCCATAACATCATCGTGATACAGCGTTGCTAAGTGTGTGATTTCGCAGGCAACTGCCGCTGCGATGATGCCTTTGCCGGTGGGGTCACCGAATTGAGCGGTAATCAGCGTTAATAAAGGGCGCAAACGCTTGCCACCAGCGGCAACTAAGTGGTGGGCAGTTTCATCAACAAATGGATATTCACTATGTGTATGGCTTCGAAGTAAAGCTTCAACTTCTGCCATCTGCGAAACCAGGGTTGCCTCTAACGCCGGTGCGACGTTTGGAATGCCAAATGATGACATTAGCGAATAAATGTTGCGAGATCTGAGATGAGGTTAAGAACCGGTGCCGGGAATACACCTAATGCAATTGTCACGACCATTGCGAAGATAACGCTTAAGCTTGTTAACGCTGAAGGAATCTCGACACTTGTTCCATCTTCAACTGGATCTGTAAAGAACATCAAAACTATTACGCGGATGTAGAAAAACGCTGCGATGGCAGATGAAAGCACACCAGCAATAACCACGCTCTTTGCGCCGCTTTCATAGGCAGCTGAAAAGATTGAAAACTTTCCAATGAATCCACTTGTTAATGGGATTCCAGCGAATGAGAGCAGGAAGCCAGCAAAAGCTGTAGCTACCCACGGTGAGCGCTTTCCAAGACCCTTCCAGCGATTTAAATCTGTTACTTCGCCAGCTGCATCACGGACGAGTGTGACGATTGCAAATCCACCAACTGTTGCAATTCCATAAGCAAACAAATAGAAAATTGAAGCTTCAAGTCCAGCCTTATTAAGTGCAATCACACCTGTTAGCAAAAATCCGGCATGCGCGATTGATGAATAAGCCAACATACGTTTTACATCGCGCTGTGCAATCGCAACTAATGATCCAAAGACCATGGTGACAATTGCGATAACGGTAAGCATTGGTGTCCATGACCATTGGGCGTTAGCAAATGATGTGTAGTAAATACGCAGCATTGCGCCGAAAGCTGCAACTTTTGTTGCCGCTGCCATGAATGCTGTAACCGGAGTTGGTGATCCTTGATAAACATCTGGGGACCAGGCATGGAATGGAACTGCACCAACTTTAAATAACAGACCAACTGACAGGAATGAAATACCAATCAAAAGGAAGACATCGTTTCCGCCGCTGCCAACAACTGCGTCGCGAATTCCTGCAAAAGTTACAGACGCTGAGTAGCCGTACAAGAAAGCTGCGCCAAATAAGAAAAACGCTGATGAAAATGCACCTAGGAGGAAGTATTTAAGCGCTGATTCTTGGGAAGCTAAACGGCGGCGTCGAGAAAGTCCGGCCATCAAATACAGCGGCAGAGAAAGCATTTCAAGGGCAACGAATAGAGTTATCAAATCACTTGAGATTGGAAATAAAAGCATTCCAGATACGGCAAATAATGTAAGTGGATAAACCTCAGTTACTTGGTTGCCAGATTGCACAGCTTGGCGTTCTTCATCAGAGCCAGGAAGCGATGCGGCAAGGGCCGTAAAGTGTTCGGTATCTGCAATTAAGAAGACCGAAATAATAGAAATAATCAAAATTGATGCCTGCATCAAAACCGCTGGACCATCAATAATCACAGAACCCATTGCGGCAGTCATTGATTGTTCGTTACGAATTCGCCAGACTTGAACTAGTGCAAGAACTAGCCCACCTAAAGTGATACTGAGTTGAGTGATTGGGCGAAGCGCTTTAGATACAAAGGCCTCAACTAATACGGTAATGAGCGCCGCACCAAGCAAAATCAAAATTGGTGAAAGGAGTGTGTAATTAAGAACTGGTGTTGTGAATTCCATTATTTATCACCATTCGTTGGAGCTGGATCCGTAAAGCCCATTTGAGCAATGACATGTGCAGATGCTGGATTAATGACTTTCAGTAGTGGCGAAGGATAAAAACCGAGGGCAATAATGATTGCAATCACTGGAGCAATTGCAATTTTCTCGCGAAGGTTTAGGTCGCTTAAGTTTTCATTGCCAGCAGTAGTTGGTCCGTGCAGCGCCTTTTGTACTGGAATCAAAATGTACAAAGCCGCCAATACGATTCCAAATGTTGCAATCACTGCATGCACTGGATATCTAGTAAATGTTCCGACAAGAACCAGGAATTCACTCACAAAGCTAGACATGCCTGGCAGAGCTAGCGATGACATTCCTGCCAAGAAAAATGACCAGGCCATAACCGGGGTAACTCGCTGTAGCCCACCAAAGTCGGCAATTGTTGAAGAGCCACGTCGTGAAATCATCCAGCCGCCAACAAGAAATAGTGCAGCGGTAGAGAATCCATGGTTAAACATGTACAAAGTGGCGCCGCTTTGGCCTTGTGAGGTCATTGCAAAAATTCCCATAGTGATAAAACCAAAGTGGGAAATTGAGGTGAAAGCGATTAAGCGCTTGAGATCACGCTGGCCAATTGCAAGGAATGCACCATAAACAATTGAAATAACTGATAGAACCAGAATCATTGGAGTAAAGGTCTTGCTTGCATCTGGAAACAGAGTCAAGCAGTAGCGAATCATTCCAAAAGTTCCGACTTTATCCAGCACACCTAAAAGCAAAACTGAAGTTCCTGGTGTTGCCGAATCAGCAGCATCTGGCAACCAAGTATGAAGCGGCCACAGGGGGGCTTTAATCGCAAAAGCAATAAAGAATCCTAGGAACAAGAAGTTCTGAGTAGTCGAACTCATCTCTAGTTGAGACAAAGCTTGAAGATCAAATGTATGTCCGCCTTGAGCACCAGACATTACGTAAAGTCCGATGATTGAAGCCAGCATTAGCAATCCACCAAAGAGGCTATAGATCAAGAATTTAACCGCCGCTGCCGAACGTTGACCAGTTCCGTAACCACCAATTAGGAAATAAACCGGAATCAACATGGCTTCAAAGATTACATAGAACAAGAAAACATCAGTTGCGGCAAAGACGCCGATCATCATGGTCTCTAAGACAAGGATCAATATATAAAAAACTTTAACTGACCAACGGCCGCCGTGAGCTTCATTCCAACCGGCCAAAACAACGATTGGCGCCAGAACAGTGGACATTAAAATTAGGACAAGTGCAAGGCCGTCGATTCCGACTGCAAAATTAATTCCAAAGGTTGGAATCCAGGAATACTTTTCGACAAATTGTAGATCAACGTTATCTCGCTGAAAATTAACGGCCATCGCAATCGTTGCACCTGCCACGATTAGAGTGGTGATTAGTGCAACCTGTTTAGCCAGAGTTTCCTTAGTCTTTGGCAATAGTGCAACTACGATTGATCCGATGATTGGCAATGCCATCAAAAGCGTCAATGAATTTAACATTATTAAATCACCACCCAAATCGCTGCAATCAGTAAAGCTGCTCCGATAAGAATGAGCGCGGCATAGCTACGTACAAATCCACTTTGAACTCCACGCAGAACTGAGCCTGATCCAAGCGCCAACTGGGCAACTCCACGAACTGCGCCGTCAATAACATGTTCATCGGTTTTAACTAAAGCCGAAGTTAGTAACTGACCTGGGCGCATAAAGACTGCCTCGTTAAATGAATCTTGCATCAAATCTTGGCGAGCAATCTTTGTAAAGACTGAAACATTTTCAGGGGCAACAGCTGCAACTTCCTGGCGAGAATACTTCAAGAATGCAACTACAACTCCGATTGCAACCATAGCTAAGGCAAGGCCAGATACAACGATTGGTGCAAGAAGTTCTTCGTGTTCGCCGTGCTGTTCAAACAACGGCGCTAGCCAGTTAACTAGTGCATCACCGCGGCTTAGTAGGAATCCTGAAGAAACTGAACCAACTGCAAGAATTGCCATTGGTAACCACATCAAAATTGGAGATTCATGGGGATGCGCTTCGGCATCCCAGCGTGATTTTCCAGTAAAAGTAAGAATCATTACACGAGTCATGTAGAACGCCGTGATACCCGCACCAAGAAGTGTGACCACACCAAGAATGATGCCTTTTGTGCCACCAGAGTTGAATGCAGTTTCAATGATCATGTCTTTGGAATAGAAACCAGCAAATGGAGGAACTCCAAGAATTGCAAGATATCCAAGACCAAATGTTACGAAAGTAATTGGCATGAATTTACGCAGTGCACCATATTTGCGCATATTTACTTCATCGTTCATTCCATGCATTACTGAACCTGCTCCAAGGAACATTCCAGCTTTGAAGAAACCATGTGTGAGTAGGTGCATGATTGCAAAGGCATAACCAACTGGACCAAGTCCTGCACCGAGAATCATGTAACCAATTTGCGACATTGTTGAAGCTGCAAGCGCTTTCTTAATGTCATCTTTGGCAGTACCGATTAATGCTCCGAACAACAAGGTAATTGCGCCAACAATGACAACTAGTAGTTGAGCAGTTGGCGCGGCATCAAAGATGAAGTTTGAGCGCGTAATTAAATAAACGCCAGCTATCACCATTGTTGCCGCGTGAATAAGTGCAGAAACTGGCGTTGGGCCTGCCATCGCATCACCGAGCCAGGCCTGTAATGGGAACTGAGCTGATTTTCCAGTTGCTGCAACCAACAACATAATTCCAATTGCTGTAAGCGCCCCAGTTGATGTGTGGTGGGCATGCTCTTTGATGCCTTCAAAAGAGACAGTACCTATAGTTGCAAAAGCGATCATGATTGCAAAAGACAGACCCATATCTCCAATACGGTTCATGACAAATGCTTTTTTGGAGGCAGTTGCATAAGCCGGCTTTTGATTCCAGAAACCAATCAATAGATATGAGGCAAGACCAACGCCTTCCCAGCCAACATAAAGATTGAGGTAGCTGTTACCAAGTACAAGCAACAACATCGCAGCGATAAATAGGTTTAGGTATGCAAAGAAACGTCGGCGATCATGATCGTGCGACATGTAAGAAATTGAATAGATGTGAATCAATGTTCCGACTCCGGTGATAAGAAGTACGAAACAGATTGAAAGTTGATCTAAGAGAAGTCCAGCATCAACGTTGAAGGTTCCAACTGAAATCCACTCGAAAAGTTTCTGGGTTACGGGGCGCGCTTCATTAGAGCGACCGAGCATCTGTGAAAGTTGATACAGGCCAACACCAAAAGATGATGCTGACATCAAAGTTCCGAGAATGTGTCCCCACTTATCAGCACGGCGGCCAGCAAGAAGAAGAATCGTTGCTCCAAGAAGTGGAAGCGCAATCAGATATACGAGGCTATTTGAAGTTGTCATAGTTATCGCTTCAACAAACTGGCATCATCAACAGATGCTGAACGGCGTGAGCGATAAATCGTCACGATGATTGCCAGACCAACTACAACTTCGCAGGCTGCAACCACCATCGTAAAGAAGGCAACAACTTGACCATTGAGATCACCATTGATTCTAGAAAAAGTTACAAAAGCTAAATTAGCCGCATTGAGCATGAGTTCGATGCACATGAAAACAACGATTGCGTTGCGGCGAACAACTACGCCAACTGCACCGATAGTGAAAAGAAGTGCTGATAGATATAAGTAGTTAGCTGCATCCATTTACTTCTCCTCCTCTGCACTTGTATCAACTTTGCCAAGTTCAAAACTTCCTGAAGTCAACATGTCACCACGTGCTTTAAGCGTTGCGTTAATTGAATTTGCCGCTGGAGTTCCGTCTGGCAAAAGCGCGGGAACATCCACAGCGTTATGGCGGGCATAAACTCCAGGACCTGGAAGACCTGCCGCATTTGCAAGGGATTCTCCGCGAAATCTTGCGGTCGACATTTCGCGTTGAGTTGGACGTGTCTGAATACGTTGATGATGTGCAAGAACCATTGCACCTAAGGCTGCAGTAATAAGAAGTGCCGAAACAACTTCAAATGGCCAGACATAAGTTGAAAATAGAAGTGAGGCAAGGCCTTTCACATTTCCATTCATGTTTGCCTCAGATAGACCCACCGCACTGCGACCCAAAGTTGCTCGGCCAATGAGTGAAATTAGTAATCCACCAAAACCAACAGATGCGACGATTGCGATAGGGCGTAAACCAGTAATTGTTTCTGTCAGTGAATCAGATGAATCAACGCCTACTAACATAAGAATAAATAGGAAGAGCATCATTACTGCGCCGGTGTAAACAACAATCTGAACAATTCCTAGGAAGAGCGCATTTTGAGCGATATAAAAGATTGCAAGGTTGATCATTACAGATGCCATCAAAATTGCAGAGTGAACGGCTTTTTTGACCAATAACATTCCCAAAGCTGCGGCAACAGTAAGTGGGGCTAAAACCCAAAATAAAATAGCTTCAGGGTTTTGTGTAGTCCCAACCGAGATTGCTAAATCAACCATTTAATTCACATCCTGTGATGGGTGAGCTTCCTTCACATCACCCTTGTAGTAATTGCTGTCATCCATGCCTGGATACATTGGATGCGGAGGCATCAACATTCCTTGGCGAAGAGGAGCTAATAAATCTTCTTTTTCAAAAATTAACTTCGCACGTGAATCATCGGCTAACTCATATTCTTGAGTCATTGTTAATGCACGTGTTGGGCAAGCTTCAATGCAGAGTCCGCAGAAAACACAGCGCAGGTAGTTAATTTGATACACCTTGCCGTAGCGCTCACCTGGAGACATTTGATTCTCTTCAGTGTTATTCGCGCCTTCAACGTAAATTGCATCTGCTGGACATGCCCAGGCACAAAGTTCGCAACCAATACATTTTTCAAGACCATCTGGGTGGCGGTTAAGTTGGTGACGTCCGTGAAAGCGATCCTGAGTAGGAGCTTTTACTTCCGGGTATTCAACCGTTAGTGGCTTCTTAAACATCTTAGTAAAGGTGATCCAGAAGCCTTTAGCGTGGCCAAGGGCTCCAACTGACTCACCGGTTTCTACTTGGTTGTATGAAACATCATTTACAGAGATCTCATTTTTCTTTAGCGGTTCGAGTTGCTCAGACATGATCGCCTCCCTTGCCGTTCTTAGAAACATTGATGGTTGAAATACTCATTGGAATTGTTGGTACCGCAAATGATGGAGTGGAAACTTCCACTTCGAGTGCTTGCAACTTCTTTTTCTTAGCGTTATCGAATCCAAGATTGATTGCCATAACAAGGAGCACAACAAAGCTTGCAAAACCAACAACAACAGTACGTGGAGCACCTTGTAGTGACATCAAGCGAAGAGTTGCAACAACTAAGACCCAAAGAATTGAAACGGGTATCAATATCTTCCAGCCAAATTGCATGAACTGGTCGTAACGAAGCCGTGGCAAAGTTCCTCTTAGCCAAACGAAAACAAAGAAGAAGCTTAGAACTTTTAAGAAGAACCAGATTGCAGTGAACCAGCCACCTAGCCATGATTCTGTGAATCCAAGGCCCGGAGGTGCGTGGTATCCGCCCAGGAAGAGCGTTGTTGCAAGAGCTGATACTGCAATGATGTTTACATATTCAGCTAAGAAAAAGAGTGCGAATTTAAGTGATGAATACTCAGTATGGAAACCTCCAACGAGTTCACCTTCAGCTTCAGCTAAGTCAAAAGGTGCACGGTTAGTTTCACCGACCATAGAAATTGCATAGATCGCAAATGATGGGAACAAGACAACGCCGTACCACCATGTTGATTGCGCAGCCACGATGTCAGACGTTGACATTGAACCGGCATAGATAAAGACCGCAACTAATGAAAGGCCCATCGCTACTTCATAAGAAATCACTTGGGCGCTGGAGCGAAGTCCGCCAAGCAATGGATAAGTTGAACCTGAAGACCAACCAGCTAACACAATTCCATACACACCAACAGATGCAATCGCTAGTACGTATAAAACACCGACTGGAAGGTCAGTTAACTGCATCGCAGTTTTGTGTCCAAATAATGTGACTTCACCAGTAATTGGAATAACTGCAAAAGACATAAAGCATGTTGTTGCACTAATGATTGGCGCAAGAACAAAAACTACTTTGTCGGCGGCTGCAGGAATTAGATCTTCTTTAAGCGCTAATTTCACGCCATCGGCGAGAGCTTGAATTAAACCAAATGGGCCAACGCGGTTTGGGCCAGGACGTTCTTGCATGCGACCAACGATGCGGCGTTCGCCCCATACGGACATCAATGTAAGAAGTACACAGAAAATGAAAACTAATAGGGCTTTAATAACGATAATTCCACCGGAATCTGCGCCAATGAGCTCTGCTGTTGTCATGCTTTCACCACCGTCACTACTGCGCCATGTGCAACGCCTAGATTTACAAGTAATTGAGAACCACGTGAATTACGCGGCGCCCACACTGCATCGTCATGAATATCTTCAACAAGTGCACTAAGCGTTACTGATCCAAATCCAGTTGAAATCTTGAGTTGGTCACCATCAACAACGCCTAGCGTTTCAGCGCGCTTTGGAGAAATAACCGCCACAGTTTTGCGTGAAGTTCCAGCAAGGTTTTCTTCGCCCTTTTGTAGAGTTCCAAGATCGAGCAGGCGACGCCATGAAGTAAGAATGAATTGATCTCCGCTAACCGATGGTGCAGCTGTTGCAGAAACTTTATTCATTGCAGCTCGTGCACCGTCCCATTTTCCAAGTGATGCAATTTCTTTGATCGCCGCTGTAACAGTTGCAAGATTTACTGACGCACCCATCTCTTGGGCAATCATTGAAAGAATTCGAAGATCGCTTCGGTTGTGTGAATCTTGAACAGCTTCATCAAATGAACGCGGGCGGCCTTCCCAGTTTAGAAATGATCCGCTCTTTTCTGTAATTGCGGCGACTGGTAGAACAACATCTGCCCGCTGCGTGACTGCGCTCGGTGCAATTTCAAGTGAAACAACAAATGCTTTTTCTAAAGCGGCTAGTGCCGCTTGGCTATCGTCGCCATCAAGTGGATCGACTCCGCCAACAAGAAGTGCGCCGATTTCTCCGGAATTAACTGCGGCAAAGATTTCAGCAGTGCTCTTACCTATATGTGTAGGTAATGAATCGGTGCCCCAAACAGTTGAAATATCTACGCGGGCAGCGGCATCAGTTACTGGGCGACCACCAGGCAATAGATTTCCGATTGCGCCAGCTTCTAGGGCTCCTCGCTCGCCTGCCCGACGTGGAATCCAGGCAATCTTTGCACCAGTTGAATCTGCAAGTACTGCAACTGCACTAAGCGCTCCTGCACTTTCACCAGCTCGTTCACCAACAAGAATCACTGATTTGGCGGTGAGTGCTTGTGAAGCAATCGCTGCTGCTTCTTGACCAGGTGAAGTTTTTACGAATTCACCTTTGAGTTTTTCAACTCCAATTGAAAGTTTGGTAGCAACCGCAGTCACCTTGAGTGCACGCTTGCGAACTTGTTTATTAAGACGCAAGAACACAATTGGTGATTCTTCTTCTGGCTCAAAGCCAACAAGAAGTACCTGATCTGCACGATCAATGTCGGTATATCTTGTTGAGGTTCCAACAACCCGCGCAGCTAAAAATTCACGCTCTTCATCTGAAGTAACGCGTGAACGGAAATCAATGTCGTTTGTACCAAGGGCAACACGTGCAAACTTGCTGTAGCCATAAGCATCTTCATAAGTTGCGCGACCACCAACAAGAACTGCAGCCTTTGCAGCCTTTAATCCCTTAGCTGCAGCGGCAAGTGCTTCTGGCCATGATGCTGAAACAAGTTCACCGGCTTCATTTCGAACAAGCGGTGTTGTTAAACGATCCACTGCAGTTACATATTTAAATGCCCAACGGCCCTTATCGCAGTTCCATTCTTCATTAACAAGTGCGTCATCGCCAGCAAGTCGACGAAGAGTTTTTCCCCGACGAACATCGGTGCGCATATCGCAACCTGAGGCACAGTGTTCGCATGCAGATGGAGTTGAAACTAAATCAAATGGACGTGCACGGAAGCGATATGAAGCACCCGTTAACGCACCTACTGGACAAATTTGAACTGCGTTTCCAGAGAAATAAGATTCAAATGGCTGGTTTTCGTAGATACCCACTTGTTGAAGTGCGCCACGTTCATTCAAAGTAATAAATGGATCAGATGCAATTTGCAAAGAGAAACGTGTACAACGTGCGCACAAAACGCAACGTTCACGATCTAGTAAAACTTGTGATGAAATATTTATTGGCTTTTGGAATGTGCGTTTTACGCCTTCAAAACGCGTTTCGCCTTGCCCATTGCTCATTGCCTGATTTTGCAGCGGGCACTCTCCACCCTTGTCGCAGACTGGGCAATCAAGTGGGTGGTTAACGAGCAAAAGCTCCATAACTCCTTTTTGCGCTTTATCTGCAACTGGTGAAGTTAGCTGAGTCTTAACAATCATCCCTGGCTCTACAGGAATGGTGCATGACGCTTGAGGTTTTGGAAATGCGCGACCATTAATTTCAATGTCAACTAAACATTGGCGACAAGCACCAACTGGATCTAGAAGTGGGTGGTCGCAGAAACGTGGAATCTGAATTCCCAATTTTTCTGCCGCACGAATAACCAATGTTCCCTTTGGAACGCTTACTTCAAAACCATCAATTACAACGGTGATCATGTCTACAACATCGTTAGTCATTTAAGCACCCGCCCCTGCAAAAAGAGTTGATGCGACTGGATCAAATGGGCATCCACCATGAGTGATGTGTGCGATGTATTCGTCGCGGAAATATTTAATCGATGAAGTAATCGAACTTGTTGCACCATCACCAAGCGCGCAGAATGAACGACCCATGATGTTGTCACAAAGATCTAGCAATTTAGCAAGATCGGCTTCAGTTCCCTTGCCGGCTTCAAGATCGCGCAATAGTTGAACTAACCACCAAGTGCCTTCGCGACAAGGTGTGCACTTTCCGCAAGATTCATGCTTGTAGAACTCAGTCCAACGCAATACTGCGCGGACAACGCAAGTAGTTTCATCAAAGATTTGAAGAGCTTTAGTGCCAAGCATTGAACCGGCAGCTGCAACGCCTTCGTAATCTAATGGAACATCTAAATGTTCGGCGGTAAAGATTGGAGTTGATGATCCACCTGGTGTCCAGAATTTAAGTGTATGACCGTTTCGAACTCCGCCCGCAAGATCAAGGATTTCTCGCAAAGTGATTCCGAGAGGTGCTTCAAACTGCCCAGGATTATTTACGTGACCTGAAAGCGAATATAGCGTTGCTCCCTTGCTCTTTTCAGTTCCCATACTTTGGTACCACTCGGCGCCATTATTAATAATGGCCGGTACTGCAGAAATGGATTCCACGTTATTTACAACGGTTGGTCGGGCGTAAAGGCCTGCAATCGCTGGAAATGGTGGGCGCAAACGTGGCTGGCCACGGAAGCCTTCAAGTGAATCAAGCAATGCAGTTTCTTCACCACAGATATATGCACCCGCGCCGATATGTAGAACTACATCAATTCCGTTGCCAAGATGGCCAGCTTTGTAAGCATCTTCGATTGCTTGATTTAGTCGGCGTGCAATGTGAGTAACTTCGCCGCGAATATAAATAAAGGCATGCTTTGCGCGAATTGCGTGGCAGGCAATGATGCAACCTTCGATAAGAACATGTGGGTTAGCCATAAGCAG
>CAINSH010000108.1 GCA_903852955.1 uncultured Actinomycetes bacterium
CCCCCAATCGTTTGGGAGGATGGCAGAGGTTGGTATACAACGGAACCATTTAGCGAAATTGAAGTTTTTGATTTCCCTGAAGGTATAGGTCCGGTTGAATGTGTAAACGTTGAACATGAAGAAGTTATTTTGATCCCGCAAAAAGTTGATGCTAAGAAAGTTAACTTCAAATATGGTTTGGGAGCTCAGTTCATCACAACGCTAAAGACAATTCATATGTTAGGCATGGATCGTAAGGACCATGTAGATGTTCAAGGTATTTCCGTATCGCCCCGTGATTTACTTGCCGCTTCGCTTCCAGATCCAGCAACGTTGGGTTCACGGATGAAGGGCAAAACGTGTGCTGGCGCGTTGATAAAAGGGTTAGATAAAGAAGGCAAGCCTTACGCTTGCTACATGTATAACGTTGTAGATAACGAATGGTCTATGGCCGAATATGGCGACCAGGCAGTTGTTTGGCAGACCGCATTAAATCCAGTTATCGCCATGGAACTTATTCATAACGGAGTTTGGAAGCCCGAAGGTGTTGCAGGTCCAGAATGGTTTGATGCAAAGCCATTCTTGGATTCTCTCGAAGCCTATGGAACTACATGGAAGATCCGTGAAGAAAAGATTTGATGTAGTTGTCATCGGATCCGGTTTTGGTGGATCCGTGTCTGCCTTACGTCTTCGCGAAAAGGGTTACAGCGTTGCCGTTCTAGAGGCCGGAAAGCGTTTTCGCGATAAGGATTTTCCTAAGACTTCGTGGAGAATTAGTAAGTTCCTCTTTGCACCAGCTTTGGGGCTATATGGAATTCAGCGAATTCATGTATTGCCCGATGTATTAGTTCTAGCTGGCGCAGGTGTTGGCGGAGGTTCATTGGTTTATGCCAATACTTTGTATCAGCCAGGGGATAAATACTTTTCAGACAAGCAGTGGGCAGCAATTACAAACTGGAAAGAAGAGTTAGAACCTTGGTATGGCCAAGCACGCCGAATGTTAGGTGTAACTGAGAATCCATATTTTTCTAATAGTGACCAGGCGATGAAAGATGTTGCGCAAGAAATGGGAGTCGGACATACATTTAAAATGGCTCCTCTTGGAATCTATTTTGGTGAAGGTAAAGGTGTCGCAGCTAAAGATCCATTCTTTGGTGGCGTTGGACCGGATCGAAATGGCTGTATGCAATGTGGCGCATGCATGAGCGGTTGCAGATTTAATGCAAAGAATACTTTGCCAAAAAACTACTTAGGACTAGCAGAAAATGCAGGGGCACAAGTATTTCCAATGACAACGGCTACTAAGATAGAAAAAATGGCTGATGGTGATTGGAAGATTTCTACTAAAAAAACCGATGATTGGTTAGGCGAAAAAGGTCATGTATTTTTCGCTAAAGAAGTAATCGTTGCAGCAGGAACTTTTAACACACAGCGAATTTTGCATAAAATGAAAGATGATCAAGTTCTGCCACTTCTTTCTGATCGCCTTGGAGATTTATCCCGCACTAACAGTGAAGCACTAACTGGGGCGATGATGCCTAACACCGATATTGATTTCAGCGAAGGAAGTGCAATTACGTCATCGTTTTTCCCTGATGAAAACACCCATATTGAACCGGTCCGTTATGGCAAAGGCTCCAATCTGATGGGGTTAATGCAAACAATCATGACCGATGGTTATTCATCTCCTGAACGTCGCAAGCAGTGGTGGAAACTCTTTGTTGCTAATCCAAAGCTTTTAATTAAGATTCTCAACGTTCGCCAGTGGAGTCAAAGAACGGTTATTGCCCTAACAATGCAAAATGTTGATTCTTCAGTCAGCGTCAGAGGTAAACGTTCAATCTTCGGGTGGCATTTAACCTCCACGAACGATCCAGAACATCCAAATGCAACCTATATTCCAGCTGCAAATGAAACAGTAAAGAGGATTGCTAATAAACACGGTGGAATCGCTGGAGGCCACATTGGTGATTTGATTGATGCGCCATTTACCGCGCATTTTGTGGGTGGATGTGTCATTGGTAGCGATGTAACTCAAGGTGTGGTCGATCCATATCACCGCGTTTGGAACTATCCAACACTTCATATTGTCGACGGTTCAACTATTACGGCAAATCTTGGAGTTAATCCATCACTAACAATTACCGCACAAGCAGAACGGGCCTTATCTTTCTGGCCAAATAAAGGTGATGCGGATCAGCGACCACAACAAGATCAGCCATATAAGAGATTAAATGCAGTTACACCACGCACACCAGTTGTTCCAGCCGGAGCAATTGGCGAACTCAAAATCAAGTAGGAGTTATACATGCAGTCATGGGCTTTAGTTACTGGAGCAACCGCTGGAATCGGTGAAAGTTTTACTCGCCTGCTTGCACAAAATGGTTACAACTTGGTTCTTGTCGCGCGCGACTTACCGCGTTTACAAGAGCGCGCAACCGCCCTTGAAAGTAAATTTGATATCTCAACACTTGTTTTACAGGCCGATCTTTCTACCGACGAAGGTTGTTCGATGATTGAGCAATACATTCGAGATAACCAGATTGATGTTCTGATTAATAATGCAGGCTTTGGAATCAATAAAGCTTTTACCGTTAGCCAACTAGATGCAGAGCAAGCGCTCCTCGATGTTTTGGTCCGGACTCCCATGCGATTGATGCATGTTGCACTCCCTGGCATGAAAGAACGTGACAAAGGCGTAATCATTAACGTTTCTTCAGTCGCGGGCTGGATCGCTGGAGGAACCTACAGTGCAGCTAAGTCTTACCTGACAGTCTTATCTGAATCCCTGCACACGGAATTAACTGGAACAAAAGTAAAAGTCAGTGCACTGTGTCCTGGATTTACTCGCACCGAATTTCACCAGCGCGGTCGGATGTCCATGAAAGGTTTGCCCGGATTTATGTGGCTAAATGCGGATAAGTTAGTTGAACAAAGTTGGAAAGATGCCGTCAACGGCAAAGCTGTCAGTGTTCCTGGCTGGCAATATCAACTTCTAACCTTTGTAATGCGTTATGCCCCAAGGCCAATGGTCCGCAAAATCGGTATGAATGTTCGGATCAAACAGCGCCGATAGTTAGTAATTCTCAGTCAATTCCTTGAATACGGGGCGGGTTACCGGCAAGTTTTAAGGTTAGGCTGGCTATGATTGGCCCACATCAAATGGAGGTTTTTCAAATGCGTAAATTCGCTTCTGTCACCGTTGCACTCGTAGTAGCAGCCGGCGTTATGGTTGCTGCTCCCGCTACTGCCGCAGCCAAGGTTTCAAATGGTGCTGCATGCACAAAACTCAATGCAACTACCACTGTTAGTGGCAGCAAATACAAATGTGTAAAGAATCCATTGACTTCAAGTACAAAGCTAACGTGGCTATCTAATGACTGCATCACTGCAGCAAATGGTTACATCAAGTCTCAAAAAGATTCAGTTGCATTAATTGCAAAGTTTGCTGCACAGATTCCTGTGATCGATCTTGGTATTACAAATGAGAATGCCGCTAAAGTCGAAGCTCAAGGAAAGATTGATGCATACAACGTTCGACTAACTGCCGCAAAAGCTAAGCTTGCAGCTGCAGTTACTGAGGCTGATAAGAAGGCATTGAATTCGGCTGTAACAGCTTGGACTTCGGCAGTTCGCACATGGACAAGTATTTTAAGTCGAACCACACTCAACCTTCGTAAACTAGAATCAGCAAAGCTTGCTGCAACAACTCAGCCAGCACAACTCAAAGCTGATGTTGCAGATACAAAAGCAAATGCGCAGTTAATCTGCACTAAGGGCTTCTAAAGCCTTAACGTATTTAAAGGAAAGCCCCGTTAGAAATAACGGGGCTTTCCCTATTTCATAAGAGTTTTTATCTGGCTTAGATTGAGTAAATGAGCGCCCGGATTGTCCGAATAATTGCTCCCGCGCTTCTCATCATTCATCTCTTCATTCATTTATTCAAGATAAATGCCGGCATCTGGAGCGAGCTCTATCTATACAACCTGATTGGGCTATGCGCGATAGTTATTGTTGCTTTTGCGCCACGCATTACCGATCCTCTCTCTAAGCCCACACTCGTTATTGCATTAGCGCTGTGGCTAGTTGGCTCGCTGATATCTAGTTTTGCTAGCTTCTATTTAATTGGTGCCCAAATGCACCAATTTTCAAATATCGCCTATCTCCTTTTCTATCCCTTTGCTCTATTCGCACTTCCACGCTTGATTAACCCTGTTCGTAAATTCTCTGTAATCGAAATCTTCGATTCCTCTATCGTCGGCCTTGGATTAAGCACCCTTGGTGCTACTTTGATTCTTAAACCCGTATTGCCACATTTTGGTGGTGAAATTTGGGAAGCATTCTTTGCTATTTCCTTCCCGCTAGCTGACTTACTGCTGATCTCTTTAACCTTTGCTGTAGTTATTGCTCAAGGGTTTTCTGCGCGAAATTTACTTGTTTTGCTTGGTGTTGTGGCATTTACAATTACTGACTTTATATTTTTATGGCAGCACATCAACGGCAATTATAGTTTTGGTTCAGTCCTAGATGATGGTTGGTTAATTGCTTTACTTTTAATTGCCGAGGGTTGCTGGCGTAATAACAAAGACGATGGAAGCCGACATAATGTAGATCCCATCTATATCGTTCTTGCAGTTTTCTTAAGTGCAACGCTGCTTGCTCTTATTGCTATTAGACCAGGATATTTTCCTTCTTTTGTTCTGTTACCAGCCATTACAACTTTGATTCTGGCATTTATTCGAATGACAATTGCGTTAAAGCAAGCCAGAAATATTGGACATGAGAGAATCTTGGCAAGGACAGATGAATTAACCGGTTTGCCTAATCGGCGAAGATTAATTTCAGAAATAGAAAACTTCATCGATAAGACTGGATCGCTATTACTACTAGATTTAGATGGCTTTAAACCCGTCAATGACATGTACGGCCACGAAGCAGGAGATCGGGTTTTACAACAAGTATCGATGCGCTTTTCACGTGCTTTGCCACATGGCGCTTTATTAGCCAGATTAGGTGGGGATGAGTTCGGTGTTCTCTTCGAGGGTTCCTATGAAACCGCAATGGATCTTGCATTAGCGCTAAGGGCCACACTTAGTTATCCCTTTAATATCGATGATCAGCACATAACAATTGGCGTCAGCATTGGAGTTGCACAAAATAATGGTGGCCAAGATTTATTGCGCCGAGCAGATGATGCGATGTATCGAGCTAAACGCGAGGGTCTTGGGGTTTGTCGGCTTTAATCTCCTGCAAACGAGCTAGAGATTCCAACCGTTCAACTGCGTGATCAACAATTCGCTCTGGGTAACCCTTGCTGTATCCATCTAAAAACAACCATGGTTCGTGAATTTCAGCGGCGCTTAAATGTGCAAGTTCGGGAACATATTTTCGAATGTAATCGCCATTTTCATCAAAACGCTTGCCTTGTTCGATGGGATTAAAGACGCGGTAATACGGTGAAGCATCCGTGCCTGATCCAGCAGTCCACTGCCAACCATGCGCATTTGAGGCTACGTCGAAATCAACAAGGTGGTGCTCAAAGAATTCGGCACCTAACTGCCATTCAAGGTGAAGATCTTTAACTAGAAATGATGCAACAACCATGCGCGTGCGGTTGTGCATCCACCCTTCCTTGATGAGCTGACGCATAGCTGCATCCACAAATGGATAACCGGTTTTGCCTTGTTTCCACGCATCAAACTTTGTATCAGGCTTGTCATAGCGCATCTCGGCAAACTTAGCGGAGTAATAATCTTTATCTGTATGCGGATTATTAAAAAGTACATCGGCATAAAACTCACGCCAAGCAATCTCTTTACGAAAAGTATCATGGGCTTTGCTATCTCCTAGCTCTGCCAACAATGTACGCGGATGAATTTCGCCCCACTTTAAATGCGCGCTTAATTTACTTGTGCCATCAATGCCGGCCAGATTACGTCCTTCATCATATGAATCAAGACCACTCTTTTGAAATAACTTCCAACGGGTTAACGCTGCTTTTTCGCCAGCATTGGTCACAGAGGCATCTTTTGGCATTTGCCATTCTGGAAAATTGCGATCGCTCTCTAGTGGTTTGACTGCGTTAATCTTTTTTGGTGTCTCTGCAGGTTTGCGCCAACCATGAACACACCAAGCACGGTAAAAAGGCGTATAGACCTTGTAAGGCGTTGCATCACTTGGCTTTAATACGCGTCCTGGTGCAACTGCATATGGACTTCCGGTACGAACCAGCGGTATTCCTGCAGCTTCAACCCGCGCATCTCGCGCTGCACCATAAGGTTCAAACTCAGTTGAAATATGCACTGATGTTGCGCCATGGCGGTTCATCAACTCATTAAGTACTTCGACTTGGTCTCCGACCATTACATGCAAAGAATTACCTAGTGATTCATCGAGTGAGTGAAGTGACTGCGCAAGATATGCCAATCGCTTGCTTCCTGTTATATCAATAAGTTTTTTATCCAAGATAAAAACTGGAACTATTTCATCGCCCGCTTCGATTGCCGCCAATAGTGCGGGGTTATCGCCAATTCTAAGATCTCGGCGAAACCACATAATGCTTCGTTTAGGCGCGGACATGGGTAGATTTAACCAGTATGAAAGAGATTA
>CAINSH010000109.1 GCA_903852955.1 uncultured Actinomycetes bacterium
ATCGGCGCTTTGAATCGATTCTGCCCATCCACGTGCGCCTGCATACTTGCCAGAGCCGCCGATTACTGGGCGAATTGTCTTTACGCCAATAGAAACTGTGGGTGAAGTGGTGTCGTATACGGCGCTTCCACCAACAAGTATCTGATCTGATTGAGATCCAATACTAAAAGTAAAAGCTGCGATACGAACTTCGATGCCTGCTGAAGGTTGGTTACTAGCAGTAACTGTGAGAGTTCCAGTTAAGTAACCGCCTTGGCTTGATGTAAGCGGGATGTAGAAAATCTGTAGATCGCCGATGCTTGGGCCGGCTGTGCCAAGGTCGATGCGCTGGCTGTTTGTGGCGTCGACTTTTCCGTGAGTTACTTTAATTGTTTGGTTGAACTCTGATTTCTTAGAATCAGAAGCGCCAAAACTTGATACCGCAAATCCCATGAGTGATAGTGCGATAACTGTTATTACTGCGATTCGCTGTGTTGGTTTGATTAGTTTCATAGTTTCTTCACCGTGTTTTCTACTCCGACTGCTCCGATATTTACAACGAGGATTCGAACTGGTTGTTTACCTAAGTTTTGGCCGTTGTGATAAGTACCAATGGCCTCTAATAGTGATTCACCGGCTTTATATGTTTTAACGATTCCGCCGTCGTAACTCACTTGCAGTACACCACTAAGGATGTGCGCATACAGCGGTGCATCGTGGCGATGCCAACCGGTTTCTTCGCCACTGACCAAAGTGATAATTGCTGATGAAACTTGTGCCTGTCCCGTAACCGGGTATGACAAAGTTTGATTGAGAATTGTTTCTTGAAGTTTTGTCATCAAGATTTGAACGCCGCCAACTGTTGGCGATGGTGCTGGTGCTGGGTGTGAAACCCGTGTCCAGTGTCGCTTGTTGCCGTGTTTTTTACATTCTAAATGTTGCCCAGATACCGTCTTTGATTGGCCGATAGTGGTGCAGTTTGATCCGGCTTTTACTGCCGAGATTGCTGTTGGCGATGAAATAACCAAAGCCAACGTTGTTGCAACGCCAAAATATAGAGCTCTCCGCCTCATGGATTAAGGGTACGCCGGGGGCGCGGGAAAGTCGGTTTACACGGTGGGGCTATTCGCGAATATCTACTTACGGCGTGTTCATGCTTGGAACTAAATAATCTCTTGCAATAACTTGAGCAAGGATCGGCTGGGCTTTATCCCAAGAAATTCCATAAACCATTTGGAAACTTTCAGAAAATGATTTCCCTGTCGCTTCTAATGCATAAAGTGCCATCGTTGATTGGACTCCACCAATTGCTGATAACGCCTCCACTGCAAGCATGCCCGTGGCATAACCCCAGCTGTAGGTGCTTTGGCATGTAGCCAGAGTGGCAAGGCTGAGGTATTCAGAAATCCCCGCTAAATCTCGAGGTGCAGGCACATTGCTTGAATTAGTTCGATAAAGCGCCTCACCATTTCGTTGACGGAGATAATCACTGAATGTGTTGGAGGCAGTTGTCTTTGATGCAAAATGTGCCTGACCTTCTTGCAACCAACATGGGCTCTTAGCTTGCAAAACGCCACCAGGTTGCTGGGCAGTTCCTACAAACTGTGCGGTTTGGACCATGTGCGTAAATTCGTGAATCTCTAATGCGCCTAAACGATATGGATCAGAACGTGGACCAGCTTCTGTAGGAACGCCAAACCAACCAACTCCTGTTCCAAGTGAATCGATTACGCCAGCATTTGCGCCAGTGCAATCTTTAAGTGGTTCAGTTGATGCCACTGGTGCGCCGGGACCATTATTAGATAGACAATCATTTCTCATCATCGATGCTGGTTGGCCGGTAGTAATCTTGTTATCTGTTCTCCATTTATCGTATGCAACTTCAGCAAGTGGTTCATCTTGGGTATTAAAGAAGAATATGCCAATGGATTTTGGTTGATTAAAGCCTGACCATAGTTTCATAGCTTTAAAGATGCGTTCTTCTTCGCTCATGTTTCCAACTGGAACTGTGGTTGGACCAACCCAAATAAAAGTTTTTAGACCTGTAGGCAAAGAATTGCCTGAGTATGTTTTTTGAACATTGTCGTAGGCAACTTGAGCTACCTTGTCAACGTTTTCAAGAATGTTACTGAAAGTAATTACTCCAAGAGCAACTGGCAACGTAATTGGAATTGGAGTTGCTTGTTTGATTGCTACGCCTTTGTCCCAAACCAACTTCTTTTTTACCTTGATGCAAGTGAACGATTTATTTAGGTAAGTGAGCTTTTGTTTGTAAACCTTACAAGCGCTGCCGGGTGTGATCTTTTGAGCAGAATATGCTCCCACGGGAATTAAGGTAAGAATTAGCGCAGCAAGAATTCCTTTGGCAACTTTTGCTTTAATTCGCATAGGTAAACTTTAGTAGGAATTCTCACGAAACAACTTACTTGGCAGTTTTCTTCTTATATCCCTTTGGACAGACTGGCTTTACGGCCGTGATCTTCTTAATTAATTTGCCTTTAACGCAATTAATAGTGAGCTTTTTTACATTAGGTGTAACAGTCACCTTAGGGGAGGGTGAATTTTTAGGAGTAGCGGTTGGAGTAGCAGTTGGAGTCGGGGTGGGGGTTGGCGTAGGTGACTTACTTGTGGTTGGAGTAGGAGTATTTTTTGGTGAACCATAATATTGCTTAACCACAATTGGTACATATCCAATTTCTAATCCACTTGGGGGAGTGACCAATAAACCAGAGTCAAAATTTGTTAAACTCCCCGAACTTGGATCTTTGATTAATTGAGATTTTGCCCAGTCTTTTTGCATCTTTTCCGCGGCTGCCTGCAAATTAGCTTTCTCTGTGGCGTTTAGTTCAAATCTTTGCAATGCAGGCTGGTCCACGAATTTGTACCACTTATATTCAACGCTGCTACCGTCATTTAGTTGTGCGTTAAAAGTCGGCGAGGCTGTCGGCGAACTACCCCACCAGTTAGGAGACTCATACACAAATGTTGGTACCGAAGTTGGTTCAAATGAAGCTTCCTTTAAAGATTGTGGGACGGTTGATTCTGGAACAGCGGTTCTTATTCCATTCTGTTCTTGAAAATACTGCGGCAGTTTTATCAACGTATTGGCAGAAGTTAAATTCAAACCGTAGGCACCACCTGAATTTAATGTTGATGCGTTAAGGATTGTTGTTAGTGAGGGAAGGCTTTTGCCATTTTGAAAGACTGGACTAGACAATCCGTTTAATGAAAGTTTAAGTGCATCAGAATCGATAGTTGAAGGCAAATTAGTGCCACTCTTAAGGGATTGCGCAAATTGATTTGCCACTGCGCCAGCACCATAAGCAACAA
>CAINSH010000110.1 GCA_903852955.1 uncultured Actinomycetes bacterium
CGCTTCTTTATCTTTTTAAAGATTTTTGTAATCTCATCTTTATTCAAAGTTTCTTTCTCAAGAAGTGCTAAAACCATTGCATCAAGGGTTGTGCGGTTTTCAACCAGTAATTCATACGCTTCTTGATGAGATGGTCCTAGAACTTCTTGATAAAGAAACACTTAATAAAGAAGAGATTTCTGAGATCTTTAAGAAAGTACGTGCAGTTACGCCACGTCCGGCTTGGACAGGTTCACCAACTCGAATTCCTTCCGAACAGCCACCTGTTGATGTACCTGAGCGTGTAGTGGAAGTAATCGAGCCTAAGAAACCAACACGTCGAAAGAAGGCAACCAGTGACGATAAGTAAAGTTTCAGTCACTGATGGCCGTGCTTTAGGACCATATGACCAAGCTCGTGCAGAAAAAGCTGTTCGCGAACTTCTTTTAGCGCTGGGTGAAGATCCAGATCGAGAAGGACTCAAAGAAACACCTGCACGTGTGGCGCGCGCAATGAAAGAAAACTTTGAAGGCTTGTGGCAATCACCAGAAGATGTTTTGACTACAACTTTTGACATCGGTCATGAAGAGTTAGTAATTGTGCGTGATATCGAGGTTTTTTCACACTGTGAACACCACTTAACTCCTTTCCATGGAGTGGCCCATGTTGGCTATATCCCTAGCGGAAAAATCACTGGTCTATCAAAGATTGCGCGCTTAGTAGATATGTATTCACGACGTCCTCAAGTCCAAGAACGCTTAACAACTCAAATTGCAGATGCAATGGTAGAAATTTTAAAGCCACTTGGCGTGATTGTAATAATTGATTGCGAACACTTGTGTATGTCAATGCGTGGAGTTAAAAAATCAAATGCTCGCACAACTACAAGTGCGGTTCGTGGTGTTTTACAAAATACTGCAACTCGCGCCGAAGCTGTCAGCCTAATAACTAATCGGTAGTAACCATGATTGTTATGGGCATTTTAAATGTCACACCTGATTCTTTCGCAGATGGTGGCCGCCATAACGAATTTGATGCTGCAGTTAAACGTGGCCTAGAAATGATTGCCGAAGGCGTTGACATTATTGATATTGGCGGCGAATCAACTAAACCTGGAGCTGAACGTGTTCCGGAAACTGAAGAGTTAGCACGTGTAATACCTGTTATAGAAGCGTTAGCAAAGCATGGTGCAACAATGAGTATTGACACTATGCGGGCATCAACGGCAAAAGCTGCAATCGAAGCTGGCGCACAATTAATTAACGATGTCAGTGGCGGGTTAGCAGATGAACTGATGCTAGCAACGGCAGCACAATTAAATGTTCCCTATATTGCAATGCACTGGCGAGGGCATTCAAAGGACATGAATTCACGGGCGGTATATGGCGACGTAGTAACAGATGTGATTTCTGAACTTCAAGAACGTATAAGTGCCGCACTTGATGCTGGAATAAGCCAAAATAATTTAATAATTGATCCAGGCATTGGTTTTGCTAAAGATGTACACCACAACTGGGAAATCATTGATTCCATTGATCAATTTGTGGCGATGGGTTACCCAGTTTTAGTTGGAGCTTCGCGCAAGCGTTTCTTAGGTGGCGATAATCCAGACCAACGCGAAAATGCAACAATCGCACTCACTAAGAGGCTTTCTGGTTCAGGCATTTGGGGAGTTAGAGTTCATTCTGTGAAACCACATAAGGAGGTCTTGAACGCATGAGCGATCAAATAATCCTGACTGGAATTCAAGGCTTCGGATATCACGGCCTCTTTGAACACGAACGTCGGGACGGTCAAGATTTCTTTGTAGATCTTTCCTTAAATGTTGACTTATCAGTTGCAGCGCAAAGTGATTTAATTGATGACACGGTTAACTACGCAGAGATAACTGATTTAGTTGTCGCTGAAATTACATCAGAACCTGTAAACCTCATTGAAAAGTTAGCTGGAAGAATTGCAGAGCGTATTTTACGAGAGCATATAAAAGTCACACAAGTGACCGTTACGGTTCATAAACCCCAAGCACCAGTTGCCGCACAATTAAAAGATATTGCGGTGCAGGTTTCCAGAAAGCGATGAAAGCAGTAATTGCACTTGGTGCAAATATCGGAAACCCGAAAGAGAATTTGGATTTAGCAATAGCTCTTTTGCGTGAAGCAACAGATTTAGTCTTAGTCTCAAAGTACTACTCAACTGCGCCAGTAGGTGGGCCAGAACAACCCGATTACCTAAACGCTGTTTGTATTGTAGAAAGTGAATTACCTGCAGTTGATTTACTTTCGCTTCTACATGGTATTGAAAAAACTCTTGGCAGAGAGCGCATCGAACATTGGGGCCCTCGCACAATTGATTTAGATTTAATCCAGTATGGATCACTCTTAAGTAATAGTCAGGAACTGGCATTGCCTCATCCAAGAGCGCACGAGCGGCGATTTGTTTTAGAGCCTTGGCATGAGATTGAACCCGAAGCCATACTGCTTACGCACGGCAAAATCAGCCAGCTTTTGGCGCAATTGACTGAGTAGTCCTAAACTTATCTACATCTTGCCCGGTACCTGAAAGGACTGGAGCCTTAACGATGACTGTATTAGTTCCCACTATGGGTGCCCTGCACAAGGGTCACCAAGCGTTGATTAAGCGTGCGCGCAGTATGAGCAAAGAGGTTGTTGTCAGTATTTTCGTTAATCCTCTGCAGTTTGAAAATAAAGATGATCTAGAAAAATATCCACGTAGCCCTGAAAGAGATATTCA
>CAINSH010000111.1 GCA_903852955.1 uncultured Actinomycetes bacterium
ATTTCTGGTTGGCGGTGAACCAAATATGGTCGCCCTGATAAATCAACCGCTGCCTGCACAAGAACTTCATCGAGTGGAACCATCGAATCGCCAAATCGGCGAATTCCAACTTTGTCCCCCAACGCTTCCCTTAGTGCCTGACCAAATGCAAGTGAAGTATCTTCAACGCTGTGATGAGAGTCCACATCAACATCGCCAGTAGTTTTAATTGTTAAATCAAATCCAGAATGTTTACCAAGTTGCGACATCATGTGATCAAAAAAAGGAACTCCCGTAGAGACGTCAATGATTCCTTGACCATCAAGGTTTAATTCGACTAAAACGCTTGATTCTTTGGTAGTTCTTTCAACTCGTGCAGTTCTCATGATGGGTCTCCTTGGATAAGTTCTGCCACTGCAGAAATGAAGAGCTTATTTTCGGCTTCATTGCCTACGGTTACGCGCAAATATCCGGCGATGCCAACATCTCGGATGAGGACACCTTTTGCCAGTAAATCACGCCAAAGTTTAGGGGCATCTGACTTAAAACCTGTAAATAGAATGAAATTTGCACTACTTGGGATTGTTTGAAGCCCCAACTTGTTAAGGCCAACCACCAACTCTTCGCGTGCAGTTATCAGGGTTGAAATATTGCCTAGCAGTTCATCCTTAAAATCTATTGCAACGCTTGCTGCCGCCTGAGTTAGCGCGCTTAAGTGATACGGCAATCGGACCAACATCATTGCATCTACAACTGCTTTGTCGGCAACAAGATATCCAACTCGTGCTCCAGCAAAAGCAAAAGCTTTACTCATAGTGCGAATGACAATGACATGCGGATTTTCGGCAACCAAGGTAACGGCTGAGCGCTCTGAAGAAAACTCGGCATAAGCCTCATCTATTACCAATAAACCTGATGCTTTCTTAACGGCATCAGCTAAGCGCACAATTGTAGAAATCGAAACTGCATCCCCTGAAGGGTTATTAGGGGTAGTAATAAAAGTTAGCGTTGGTTTGACTTGATTGATTTGTTCTAGGCCTTGATCAACATTTAGCGTGAAGTCTGCGTTACGTTTGCCATCAATCCAAGCGCTGCGGGTTGTTTTAGCAATTAGTGGATGCATGGAATATGACGGAGTAAAACCAAGGGTTGTGCCTTGGCCAAATGCCATAAAGATAGATTGAATAATTTCATTGCTGCCATTGGCTGCCCAGATATTGTCATAAGTAAATTCCGTGGAGCTCTGTGAATTGATGTATCCGGCTAACTTTGTTCGAAGTGTTATTGCATCTCGATCGGGATAGCGGTTTAAATGTGTTGCAGTTTTTTCAACTTCTGCTGCAATCGCTTTTACTAATGTGGCAGAAGGTGCAAATGGATTCTCGTTGGTATTAAGCGCGGCATCTGCATCAACTTGAGGAGCGCCATATGGAGTCAGCGATTGTAAATCATCGCGAAGCGGCAACCATGTGGGCCAGTTCATTTAAAGATTTTCCAATCTAACAGTCATTGCCTCACCGTGCGCAGGTAAATCTTCAGAGTTTGCAAGAACAACAACGGTAGGTACTAAATCCGAAAAAGCCTTTTGGTTATACTCAATAAAGTGCAGACCGCGCAAGAAACTTTGAACCGATAACCCGGATGAATGACATGCACATCCACCCGTTGGTAATACGTGATTTGAACCGGCTGAATAATCGCCTAATGAGACTGGTGAAAATCGGCCGATAAATACTGCGCCTGCATTTCGAATCTTGGTGCTATCTACCCGCGCATTTTTAGTTTGAATCTCTAAATGTTCAGCGGCATAAGCATTCACTACATCGATTCCTTGATCCATGTTATCTACCAAGGCAATTGCAGACTGGATTCCAGAAAGTGCGCTTTTAATACGATCTGAGTGTTTTGTTGCTTCCACCCGTACTTTTAATTCAGCTTGTACATCTTTAGCTAACTCTGGTGAATCTGTCACTAATACTGCCGCAGCGATTACATCGTGCTCGGCTTGGCTAATTAAGTCGGCAGCCACATCTGCTGCAATCGCAGTTGAATCCGCCAAGATAGCAATCTCGGTTGGGCCTGCCTCAGAGTCGATACCAATGACACCACGCAAGGCGCGTTTAGCTGCGGCTACATAAATATTGCCCGGGCCAGTTACTAAATCAGCTTTCTCACACAGACCATCAACGCCGTAAGCAAACATTGCAATCGCTTGCGCTCCCCCGACCGCAAATACCTCGGTAATTCCAAGTAGGGCACATGTTGCCAAAATTGTTGGGTGTGGCAAACCACCGAAATCTTTTTGTGGTGGTGATGCAACTGCAATTGATTGCACTTTTGCTATTTGAGCAGGTACAACATTCATTACAACACTGCTTGGATAAACTGCGCGACCGCCAGGAACATATAAACCAACTCGATCGACAGGAATCCATTTTTCAGTAACGGTTCCACCATCAACAACAACAGTGGTTTTTTCGCTTCTGATTTGATCGTTATGCACTTTTCTCACACGCGCAATGGAAAGCTCTAGTGCAGTCCGAATTTTAGGATCAAGTGAATCAAGTGCCTTAACTAGATCATCTTGCCCAACTCGGATTGATGCCGGTGCTACTCCATCAAATTCTTGCGCCAACTTAATCAGATCAGATTCATCCCCATTTTTAACTCGATGCAAAATCGGTTCAATTAAACGCATTGCTTCATTGACATCTAACGTGGCGCGTGGAAGTTCGGCGTTATATTGCGCCTTAGTTAATTTCTTTCCACGTAAGTCAACGGTTCGAATCACATTCAAATTGTAACGGTTGCACCAATTGTTAGGTCCTGGGATTTAAACCAGGCAGTTTGGACCCAAAATCGATTTAAGATCTGCGCTGAGTGACGGTGATGCTGTGACGGATGCATCAATCTTCATGG
>CAINSH010000112.1 GCA_903852955.1 uncultured Actinomycetes bacterium
CCGGTCGAAAGATCGATACGTGTTCGCACGTAGGCCTCTCTAGCTCAGTGGTAGAGCAGCGCACTTGTAATGCGCAGGTCGTCAGTTCAATCCTGACGGGGGGGCTCGTAGTTTTAAAGAGGGAGGAATTTATGTCCAACTTTCCTCATGATGATTTTGCCGATGCGTTGGCAGCTAATGCCGAATACATCAAGAGCTTTAAGTACTCAGGTCTAACTGGCGTTGCTCAAAAAGGTTTAGCGATTGTTACATGCATGGATTCACGCATCAATCCACTATCAGTAATTGGAATGCGTTCAGGGGATGCAAAGATTTTGCGTAATGCCGGCGCCCGTGTGACCGATGACGTTTTACGTACTTTAGTTTTGGCAACATATTTACTAGGAGTTAAACGAATTTTGGTAATGCCTCACACCAACTGTCGAATGGCACAAGTTGATGAAGCCGAAATCCACCGCGAAATCGATACTAAGTATGGAATCGATACATCAGAGCTTGAATTTAAAACAGTTGCAGATCAAAAGGCTGCACTTATTGAAGATGTTCAGAAAGTTCGTAACTACCGACTTTTAAATACAGGTGTTTCAGTAGGTGGTGCAATTTACGACGTAGCTACTGGAAAAATTACACCTGTTGATTGTTAGTACGCCTAATTGGCTGGCGCGTAACTGGATACGTTAAATCTTCAAGAAACTGCGAAATTATTGCAACCATTAATGCCGGCTTTTCTTTAACCAAACCATGGGATGTTCCCGGCAAAATCGCTAACTGTCCAAGAGGTAATGCTTCATAGAGTGCAATGGTGTGTTCGTGTTTGATGACATCATCATCACCGGCCATAACAAGTACGGGGCATTGGATCGAAGCTAAATCATCAATGGCAATATCGGGCTCAGTTTTCCAGATCTGATTCATGCGGACGGTTTTTTCAAGCAAGGTATGCGGTGCATCCGGGCTAATCAAGTTGTATTCGGCCTGATCTTCTTCACTCACAAAAGCTTCAGAAAAATCTGAAAGTGGTGCGCTGTAATGAAAATTAGCTCCAATTGCCACAATGGATTTAACAAGTTCTGGACGTTTAATTGCCACTAGCAAAGCGATTATGCCGCCATCGCTGTAACCGATTAAATGCGCAGGTTCTTTGACCACATCTTCTAAGTAAGCAATCGCTTCTTGTGCTTGAAATTCAAAATGCAAACTTCCGGCACGATCACCAGTAAACCCGTGTCCGGCGCGGTCGTAAGCAAAGATATGAAACTGATCTTCAAAGGGCGGAACCATTAAATAGCCCCAACTTGAGGTTTTGCTCAAACCACCGTGAAGTAAAACTAACGCTTCGCCGTCTTGATCCCACTCGTAGTTATAAACCTGGTGCCCACGTAGGTCGATGTAGGCCGGCATTAGCTGGCATCCATAATATGGCGATTGCCGCGGTCAAAAGTTAAATAGTTCCAAGTCCAATCAGCCATGGTGCCGATTTTATTTCTTCCACCTAATAAATAAAACAGGTGAAGAAATAGCCAGGCATACCAAGCAGGAATTCCAACTAATCGCAGTTTGTTAACTTCAACGATGGCTTTATGTCGCCCAATGGTTGCCATGGACCCTTTATCAATGTATTTAAAATCTTGAAGTTGTTTTTGCGAAACCAACCGTTGAATTTGTTTTGCCACAAATCTGCCCTGTTGCATTGCAACTGGCGCAACCATGGGCAGTAATCGTCCGTTTTTATCTGGAAGCCCTGCGATATCACCAATCGCAAAAATGTAAGGGTAGTTCTTGACTTGTAAAGTTTGTTCAACATCGATTCGTGTATTTACAAGTGGCAAATTTAAGGCCGCAGCAGCTGGTTCACCTTTAACGCCTGCAGCCCACACAGTGACTTCCGCAGAGATATTTTCACCATTTGATATTTCAATAGTTCTAGGCTTGATTTCTTTAACTGCAGTATTGAGATGAACTTGTACGCCAAGTTTTTCTAAATCCTTTTTTGCCCGCTCTGAAAGCTTGGGCGAAAACATTGGCAGAATCCGTGGACCCGCTTCTATCAAATGGACTCGAATATGTGCTGCAGCATGTCCTTGGTCGTTAGTTAGCGGCCCACGAACTAATTCAGCAAATGCACCAGCCATTTCGACACCAGTTGGCCCGCCACCAACGACTGCGATTGAAAATATGGTCTCATCTTCAAAACGGCAGAGATCTTCAAATCGGCGCATTACTTCAGCACGAATTGTAATAGCTTCAGTAACGCTCTTCATTCCTAATGCATGTTCAGTTACGCCTTTAACTCCAAAATCTGATGTTGCTGAACCTAGAGCGACTATCAAATAATCAAAAGGTAAAACTTCGCTGCTATCTAATTTGATCTCTTTATTTTTATGATCAATAAATATAGGAGATCCCATTCGAAATTTAACCCCAGATTTTCGCAGCGCACCTCTTACTGGGTGAGCAACATGATCTGCGGCAAGGCCGGCAGTTGCTACCTGATACAGCAGTGGTAAGAAAGTTTGAAAATTATGTCTATCGACAAGCACGACATCGGCGATATTTGAAAGCTCTTTGGCGGCAGTTAAGCCACCGAAACCCGCACCAAGGATTACTACACGTGGTTTTTCAGGTGCGATTTGCATAGATATCAGTCTAGGCTTTGCGTTGTGAGTACACCACCCAAAAACCATAAAATCCTTATTACCGGAGCTTCAGGTTATGTAGGTGGTCGCCTAGTTCGCACATTAGTTGATGAAAAATGCGATGTTCGAGTATTTGTTAGAGATAGTAAGAAAATTAAAGGCCAGACCTGGGCAGCAGATGTAGAAATCTGCGAAGGCACCGCCAATAACGCTGAAGACTTAAAGCGCGCGCTTGCCGGTGTTCATACCGCTTTTTACTTGTTGCATTCAATTAACTTAGGTCCTGATTTTGATGAAATCGAAGCAGCAATGGCCCGTCAATTTGCACAGATTGCCGAAGCTTGTGGTGTCAAACAAATTGTCTATCTTGGTGGAATCGCAAATGATGCTAACATAAGTAAGCATTTGTTATCACGCGTTCGAACTGGCGCTGAACTTGCATCAACTTCGGTACCTGTCATGGAACTTCGTGCTGGAATCATCATCGGTTCAGGTTCGGCCTCTTTTGAAATGTTGCGCCACTTAACGCATCGGTTGCCAATAATGACTACTCCAAAATGGGTAATGAATAAAACCCACCCAATTGCAATCAGAGATATTTTGTATTACTTAAAAAATGCGGCCTACTTGCAAACTCCAATTGATAAAGTTTTTGATATTGGTGGACCAGAGGTGCTTACTTACGCTGACATGATGCAGAAATTTGCCCGACTTTCAGGTTTAAAAAAGCGCTGGATCATTAAAGTTCCAGTGTTAACACCTGGACTCTCATCGCTTTGGATTGGTTTAGTGACACCTGTACCTACAGCGCTAGCCCGACCACTTGTTGGTTCACTTATTAGTGAAGTTGTCGCAGATCCTGCAAAATCTATTGATTCAATAATTGCACCTCCACCTGAAGGTTTAACCGATGTGGCAACGGCAATCAACTTAGCTTTATCCCGCATCACAGATCACAAAGTTGAGACCCGCTGGTCAGATGCAACTATTCCAACTGCGCCTTGGCAAAAAGCTCAAGGTGATCCAGAGTGGGCGGGCGAAATGGTTTTGCGCGATAGGCGTGAAAGAACCACCGATATTCCTGCAGCAAAAATTTGGAAGCAGATTGAAAGTATTGGCGGAGAAAACGGTTGGTTTGGTTCGGACTTTTTATGGTGGGGCCGCGGCTTAATTGATCGTTTTGTTGGTGGTGTTGGTTTGCGTCGTGGCCGCCGTGATCCAGATTTCTTACGCGTTGGAGAAAGTCTAGATTTTTGGCGGGTTGAAGTTTTAGAAAGTGGTCACCGATTAAAACTCTATGCTGAAATGGTTTTACCCGGAAAAGCTTGGCTTGAGTTTGTCGTTGAAGAACGCGATGGCAAGACACATGTAATTCAAGAAGCAACATTTAATCCACGCGGTTTAGGTGGCCAGCTGTATTGGTATGCAGTGTCGCCCTTTCACTTATTTGTTTTCCCAACAATGCTTCGAAACATAATCAAGCGAGCTGCTAAAGATGCATGAGTTCACGCCAGAAGTTGAGGCTCTTGCGGCCGAAGTTTTGGCTTACAGCTTAGATCGTTTGAAAAATGATCCACCTTTAGATGGTCCGCGCACTGCCGAAGATTTATTTAGCGAAGTTGGAAACACTATTACTGCGCGGGGTCTTGGCGGACATGAGGCCCTAGAAGTTTTCACTTCTGTATTAGCCAAGGCATGTATTTCAACTGACCATCCACGCAACTTGGCATTTATTCCTTCAGCACCAAGTGAATACGCGAACCTTTTTGATTTAGTAGTTGGTGCAAGTGCTTTATACGGTGGTTCATGGCAAGAAGGAGCTGGTGCAGTATTTGCTGAAAACCAAGCTTTGCGATGGATTGCAGATTTAGCTGGTCTGCCAATTGAATCTGGCGGCGTATTTGTTCAGGGAGGCACCATTGGCAATCTTTCAGCGCTAGTTGTAGCCCGCGCACAAGCACGCAAAATTCACCCAGGTGCATCACGGTGGGTTATCGCTTGCAGCGAAGAAGCACATTCATCAATTGTCACCGCAGCAAATGTTATGGATGTCGATGTTCTTAAAGTTCCAGTGGCATCGAGTGGAAAGTTAATGGGAGACGCAGTTGCTCATTCAATCGATCACTTGCATGCCACAACTACGCACCGAGTTTTTGCAGTCGTAGCAACTGCCGGCACAACTAATTTAGGAATCATCGATGACCTAAAAGGAATCGGCGAAGCTGCCCATGCAAGAAATATCTGGTTCCATGTTGATGGTGCTTATGGGTTAGCTGCCCTATGTGCACCAACTGTGCGTTCACATTTTGATGGGGTGGAAGCCGCAGATTCTTTAATTGTCGATCCGCACAAATGGCTATTTGCGCCTTACGATGCTTGTGCACTTATTTACCGCGAACCTGAAATTGCTCGGCAAGTTCATTCACAACATGCTTCTTACTTAGATACATTAAAAGATGGTGCCTGGTCTCCATCTGATTACGCGATTCAATTAACCCGACGCACGCGCGGACTTCCATTTTGGTTTTCACTTGCAGCACACGGCACCGATGCTTACACCGAAGCTATGGAACATTCTTTAACGGTTGCCCGCCAAGCGGCGCAATTAGTTAAGCAACATCCCAACTTAGAGTTAATGTGCGAACCTGAACTTTCAATTGTTGCATTTAGTCGCACAGGTTGGGATGCAACTGATTATCAAAACTGGTCAGATAAATTATTAGCCGATCAAATTGGTTTCATTCCGCCATCAGCCCATCACGGGCAACCGATTTTGCGTTTTGCCATCGTTAATCCCTGGACGAAAATTACAGATATCGAAATGATTCTTGCCACTTTGTAACCCCGCGTAAATCCCACAATTTTTTCGCTCAACCGATACGATTTAGGCCATGTCTGCACAAGAAGAGTCAGCGATCCCTACGGGCCTAAGCGACCTCGAAGTCCGAATTCTGGATTTTGAAGGTAGCTGGTGGCGATATGCAGGGGCAAAAGAGGCAGCAATTAAGGATCTTTTTGATCTCAGCGCTGCCCGCTACTACCAACTCCTGAACGATTTAATCGATCGTGATGATGCTCTAGCCGCCTCTCCCATGCTCGTAAAGCGCCTTCGCCGCCTGCGTGAGGCCCGTATGGCAACCCGCATCGCCCGCTAGTTAACTCACAGAACCGTACGTTTTGCGCCGGGGAAATAACTCCC
>CAINSH010000113.1 GCA_903852955.1 uncultured Actinomycetes bacterium
ATTCATATCACAACATGCCACTGTTCTCAGGTCTTGGCGGATATGTATTTGGCGTTGGTGCTGGTGGTATAAATGCAAAAGATCTTGGAATTTATTCAAAGGCTTTTGCGTCTAATGCATCAAAGCTTGATGGCTATTATTCAAGTGGTTTGATAAGCAAATCTTCGAACTACGACTTCGTACAGTGGTATGCAGGTAAGGCTCCATACATGATTACGGGTCCATGGAACCTTGCAAATATTAAAAAGTCAGGAATTCCATACGCAATTGCATCAGTACCTGCAGTTAATGGAACGCTCTCACGCCCATTTGTAGGTGTTAATGGCTTCATGATGAGTAAATTCGCATCTAACAAGATTGTCGCACGTCGTTTCCTTACACAGGTAGCTGCGTCAGATGACTTCCAACTAGCTCTCTACAAGCTCGGAGATCGCCTACCAGCACTTAAGACTGCAGCAGCAAAGGTTACAAATAACCCAGATGTGGCAGCATTTGGTGCGTATGGTTCGATCGGTGTTCCAATGCCAAATATTCCTCAGATGAACTCAGTATGGGATTCATGGGGCAATGCTTGGAAGAACGTAGCTGATGGAAAGCAAACTGCAGCAGCAGCCTTTGCTCAGGCAGCAACAAACATCAAAAAGGCAATTAGCTAACTAATAATAGTTAGTAGGTAAGGGCGCCCTTCGCGGCGCCCTTACCTCTTTTAATTATCTTTGGGAGAATTCACTGTGAAGTTTGGAAATAAAACACCGGCATTAATCGCCAAGATTATGCTTCTTGGTGCGCTAAATGCCTTCACGGTGTGGTGTGTACCGATTCTTATTTCGAATAAAACTTGGTTATTTGCAATCTATTTCACGATTTCAACTTTGGTACTTGATTATGTTTTTTTGAGTAAGAAGCGAATCGCTACCAAATACATAGTCCCTGGAACTATTTTGCTTCTAATGTTCCAGGTTTATCCCGCAATCTTTACAGGATATGTAGCCTTTACAAACTATTCCAACGGACACTTCTTAGATAAAGAAACAGCCATTAGCGTGATGGTATCTAACTCATTTGCACCTGTTGGCGACACTACAAATTATATGCAAGTAGCTAAAGATAACCTCAATGGAAAGACCACCTTAATCATCAAAAAAGATAATGGTACTTTTGGTGCTGGAACACGTGATGCATTTAGGCCACTCCCAGACTCTGATGTAACGCTTAGTGCAGATGGGCGAATTACGAAAGTAATTGGTTTTACAACACTTTCAGACGATGAGGTTTTCGCAATTCTCGATCAGTTTAATGATTTCAAAGTCCCGATAAGTGACAGTAAATTCTTTTCAGTTACAGACATTAATGCTGTTGAACTAGTGGAGCAGAATTTAAGTTACGATGCAACTAAGGATCAAGTTACTGACATTTTAACTGGCACTATTTATTCACCAAACAATAATGGTTCGATGGTCAGTGCAGCAGGTGAGGAAATTGAACCAGGTTGGACTACAACCGTTGGTTGGAGAAACTTCTCTAAAGTTATTAACGATGAACGATATAGAGGCCCAATGCTTCAAGTCTTGGCCTGGACCTTTATTTATGCTGGCTTAGTTGTGCTCTCCACTTTCTTTCTTGGGTTCTTATTAGCTTTGGTGCTCAATCATCCTAGAATGAAATCGAAGAAGATTTATCGCACACTTTTGATTGTTCCTTATGCAATGCCTTCAGTACTTTCCACGCTAGTTTGGGCAGGGATGTTTAATCAAGATAACGGAATTATTAACAGAGTTTTGGGTAGCCCAATCCCTTGGTTATCCGATCCGTGGCTGGCGAAATTCGCAGTGCTTTTGGTTCAGTTATGGGCTGGAACACCTTATATGTTCTTAATTTGTACAGGCGCAATTCAATCCTTACCAAGTGAAGTTATCGAAGCTGCACAGGTCGACGGTGCTTCACCTCGTCAACTTTTCTCTAAGATAAAATTGCCACTTGTTCTTATGACACTAGCGCCGCTCCTTATTGCAAGTTATGCCTATAACTTCTCAAACTTTGGCGCGATATACCTACTTACTGGTGGCGGTCCAACAATTATTTCATCTGGAGGAATTGCAGGACACACGGATATTTTGATTTCTTATACATACAAAATGGCATTTGCTGCGGGCAAAGGAAATGACTACGGACTTGCAAGTGCAGTCTCATTCTTCAACTTTTTACTCGTCGCTTCAATGTCTATTTATAGTTTCAAAAAGTCACGAACAATCGAGAACATGACATGATTGTTAATGAGTTAGTGCGTCAGAAGCCGCTCACGGCTGCGCAATGGACCAAGAGAATTGCTTGGCGGCATGCTGTTGGTATATTTGCTGTCGCTTTTGCATTGTTCCCACTTGTTTGGATGATTAGCGCATCCTTTGACACAATTGGCTCACTTAGCGCACAAAAACTAATTCCAAATAATCCTGGCCTAGAAAATTTTAGAACCCTATTTGGTAATCCAGATCAGCCATATTTAACCTGGCTTAAGAACTCCATAATTATTTCCTCCGCCAATGCTGTTTTGCAGATGTTTATCGGCGCGACTGCTGCATATGCCCTTAGCCGCTTTAGATTCAAGGGACGCAAG
>CAINSH010000114.1 GCA_903852955.1 uncultured Actinomycetes bacterium
GTATTACGACATCCATTACCCAGGTGAAGAACGAAAATCTGCACGTCCAAAATTCACCTCACCGGTATATGAGTGGCATAAAGCCAATGGTGCGATTTTCGGTGAAAAAGCTTCGTGGGAGCGCGTTAATTTCTATGCCTCAAACATTGGTAACGATGCTTTGCGCCCTAAAGATTGGCTAGGAAATCACTGGTCGAACGCAGTTCAAGTAGAACACCACGCAACGCGTAATAACGCAGGTCTATTTGATGAATCATCATTTGCTAAGGCACGCATAAACGGTGCACGAGCTGCAGAATTCCTCAATTATGTTTGTGCGAACAATGTTGTGAAAGGTGTTGGAAAAACAACATACACACAAGCCCTTAATTCAAAAGCTGGAATCGAATCCGATTACACCGTTACACAAACTGGTGAAAACGAATTCTTAATCGTGACCGGCACAGCATTTGCAGTTCATGATTTCGGTTGGTTAGAAAAGATGCGCAGGGAACATTCATTTAACGATGTTGAAATTACTAACATCACTCGCGAGCTTTCTTGCTTTGGAATCATGGGACCAAAATCTAGAACTATTTTGCAAACCCTGACTGATACCGATCTTTCTCATACAGCTTTTCCATTTATGACCTCCAAAGAAATAACTGTAGATGGTATAAAGGTGCGTGCAACCAGAGTGACATATGTTGGAGAACTTGGCTGGGAACTTTATGCAGATGTTGCCGACGCTTTAGAGCTCTGGACAAAATTAATGGCGGCGGGAAAATCTCATGGCATTAAAGCCTGTGGTTACCGCGCAATCGAATCACTTCGTCTTGAAAAAGGTTATCGTGCATGGGCTGGTGAAATTAATACTGAAACCAATCCATTCGAAGCCGGAGTTGGCTTTGCAGTTTCACTTAAAAAAGAAAACTTTCACGGTAAGGCAGCAGCACTTGCCGCTCAAGCTAATCCCAAGCGCAAACTTGTGGCCATAGTTTTTGATGACATCACTTGTGTTCCATTTGGTTCTGAGCCGATTCGAATCGATGGAAAAATTGTTGGGCGAATTAAATCTGGCGGCCAGGGCTACACAATCAAAAAAGCTATTGCTTACGCTTATCTACCCATTCAAAACTCTGACGTTGGAACACAAGTAGATGTAGAGTTTTTTGGAACGTGGCGCGCAGGAACAATCTGCGCTGAACCGTTATTTGATCCAACGAATGAGCGCATAAAAGCTTAAATCCCAAAATGTAAGATTCCCCAAAATTGTTTTGTGCACACCCCTCGGTAAGAAAGCTCGCCCCTGACCTGCGCTTTTTCCCAGCGACAGTAGTTTCTGCCTAGTTACGCACAATTCATCCACCGCTTTGTGCACAGGAAAACACGCTTATCCACCGAGTTACCCACAGCTTTATCCCCACCACCCACTGCTCTCACTCGCCTGCGATAGGGCCGCCCGCCTAAGTTACGCACACAGGTCAAATGTCAGTAGCTAATGGGAGGTTATACGCGTGAGCATCGCCGAACTTCCTAATAATCGCCCAACTAGAGATCCCAACATTAACTCTGTTGGCGCCGAGTTCGAGCGCACCCCACCACAGGATTTAATTGCAGAACAATCCGTTCTCGGCGGAATGTTGTTATCAAAAGATGCAATTGCAGATGTCATCGAAGTAATTCGCGATCGCGATTTTTATCGCCCTGCTCACGAATTAATTTACGATGCAATTATTGATCTCTACGGTCGTGGCGAACCTGTTGATGCTGTCACTGTTTCATCTGAGTTAAGCAAGCGCGGAGATATTGCACGCGCTGGTGGTGCACCATATCTGCACACTTTAATTTCATCTGTTCCCACTGCAGCTAACGCTGGCTATTACGCAAAGATTGTTCGCGAACATGCAATCATGCGCCGCTTAGTTGAAGCTGGAACAAAGATAGTTCAACTCGGTTACACCTCAGAAGGTGAAGTCGATGACATGGTGGATCAAGCACAAGCTGAGGTCTATGCAGTAACAGAGCGCCGTGCATCAGAGGATTACGTTCAACTCTCTACTTTACTTCCACAAGCACTCGATGAGATTGAAGCTATTTCAAAAGGTATTGGTATTGAAGGTGTTAAGAGTGGATTTAAAGATCTTGATGCGTTGACGCACGGATTTCATCCAGGCAACATGATTATTTTGGCTGCGCGTCCTGCAGTTGGTAAGTCAACTCTCGGCCTTGATATCGCACGACAC
>CAINSH010000115.1 GCA_903852955.1 uncultured Actinomycetes bacterium
GCTCAAACAGTGCAACACATTCGATGTGATGTGTCATCGGGAAGAGATCAAAAGCACGCAATTTCGCGAGTGAATAACCCACATTTGAAAAGTAACCAGTATCACGCGCTAGTGCAGCTGGGTCGCATGCCACATATACAACTCTGCGAGCTTTTAGCCGCGCAATTTCATTAACCACGATTTTCCCTGCGCCATCTCGTGGTGGGTCAAGCACAACTACATCTGCAGAACTGATGCGTGGCAGATGTTTCGCTACATCTCCAGTAATGACATTAACTTGTGGGAATTTCTTAAAGTTTCGAACCGCATCTGCAGTTGCGCTCTTGCTTCCTTCAATCAATTCAATTTTTCCAGAATCACCTATAGAATTAATGAGTGCGGCAGCAAATAGCCCGACACCCCCGTAAAGATCTAAGACGTGATCATCTATTTCTACTTGTGCAAACTCTTGAACTACGACACTTAAAAGTTCTGGTGCTCTTTTATGTCCTTGCCAAAAAGAATCGTTACTTACTTCTAATATTGTGCCTAAGCTTTCTTCATGCAAAACAGCTGGGCCTTCACTAAGGCGAACTCGTTCATCGCCACGAGTTGGGGCAAGTGAAATAGATCTTTCTCCCGTTGAAGACACGCTCACTTCAACGCGCATATCCCCTTTCCAATTTTTTGCAGCTAGCTCTTGAAACTGCACTTCTGGAGCTGCAACTAAGCAGTTACTAATTGGAATTACTTTATGACTTCTAGATCCAATAAAACCTAATTTTCCATTTCTGTCAGTACTGGCATTTACTCGAGTTCGCCACCCTAGGTGCGGCGCTACATCTTCAACTTCAACTTCAACATTCATTTTCGCAATTCGTGCAAACTGTTCAGTAATAACTTCGGCCTTGAGCTTGAGTTGGCGCTCGGGTGCAATGTGCTGGAAATCGCAGCCACCACAACCTGAACGATGGGCGAATTCGCAGGGTGCAACGACCCTGTCAGGTGATGGAGTTAGAACGTTGACAACATCGGCACGGTTAAACGAACTTCCCACAGAAGTAATTTCTATCTGGCACTTTTCGCCTGGGATTGCATGTCTAACAAAAATTACGCAACCTTCATGCCTGGCAATAAAGTGTCCCCCGTGGGCCACCTTTTCTATTTCGACCTCAATAAGTTGCCCGATGACCAGCGTTGTTTTTGGAGTTGTAGCCACGGAAGCAACCTTATGGGTGTAAGTTAATACATATGCACGTAGTCATCATGGGTTGCGGTCGAGTCGGATCATCCCTAGCAATTGAACTTGAAGCAGCTGGCCATACCGTTGCAGTTATTGACCAAGCTCGAGAAGCTTTTCGCAGATTAGGCGCAGATTTTAAAGGTCGCACCGTAACCGGTGTGGGCTTTGACCGAGACACTTTGCGCGAAGCCGGAATTCAAGATGCCGATGCGTTTGCCGCAGTGAGCAATGGTGATAACTCAAACATCCTTGCCGCCCGCGTTGCCCGCGAGACTTATGGAGTCCAAAACGTAGTAGCAAGAATTTATGATCCAGGGCGCGCAGAAATTTATCAGCGCCTAGGCATCCCTACAGTTGCGACAGTTTTATGGGCAACTGATCAGATATTGCGCAGACTTTTGCCAGAAGGTTCACGTTCAGAATGGCGCGATGCAAGTGGCACTATTCAACTGTGTGAAATGCATCCACACAATGACTGGTATGGCCGTGCGGTTTTACTCATTGATGAACACGTTGTGGAAGAAGGATTAAATGGGGTGAAAAGAGTGATTTCACACCTAGGGATGAGAAATTATAAATACGACATTACAAAGGATCGTGAACCTATTTTACTCGTAGAAAGTAAATGGATGCGAGCGCCATCTTCTGGGATGTTTCAAGCACTTATTGAAAATGGAGCGGCTGTTTTCAAAGGTGACGTCATTGGAATCGTAACTGATCCATACGGGAATTACGAGAAAAAAATTAAAGCAACGCAAGACGGGTTCATTATCTGTACGAACGAGTCCCCGGTCGTTTACAAAGGTGATGCCATCATTAACATTGCGAAAAAATTAAATAA
>CAINSH010000116.1 GCA_903852955.1 uncultured Actinomycetes bacterium
GGCGTCTGGCCATTCTTACTTTTATCCCTTGAAGCGTGGAAAAGCGTTACGACCGGCGTAAACGGAGCCTTCAGCCAACTCTTCTTCAATACGAAGAAGTTGGTTGTATTTAGCAACGCGTTCGCTACGTGCAGGTGCACCAGTCTTGATTTGGCCACAATTTGTTGCAACAGCAAGATCGGCGATTGTCGTATCTTCTGTTTCACCAGATCGGTGGCTAAGCATGCTTCGATAATTTGCACGGTGTGCCATATCAACTGCATCCAGAGTTTCAGTCAATGTTCCAATTTGATTTACCTTTACAAGCAGAGCATTCGCTGTATCTGATGCAATTCCGCGAGCTAGGCGCTCTGGATTAGTTACAAATAGGTCGTCTCCAACAATCTGAACACGAGATCCCAAAACCTTTGTCATCTCAGTCCAGCCAGCCCAATCTTCCTCATTGAGTGGATCTTCAATTGAAACCAATGGATAGGCATCAACGAGTTCTTTGTAATAAGCAATCATCTGATCTGAACTCTTTGAAGAGCCTTCAAATGTGTACTTTCCGGCATCGTGGAATTCAGTTGCAGCAACATCCATTGCAAGTGCAATATCTGTTCCTGGCTTGAATCCAGCAAGTGAAATGGCTTCGATAATAAGGTCGAGTGCTGCGCGATTACTTTCTAGGTTTGGAGCAAAGCCACCTTCGTCGCCGACACTTGTTGCAAGGCCGCGCTTCTTAAGAACTGATTTGAGTGCGTGATAAATCTCAGCACCCCATCGCAATGATTCGCGGAATGTTGGTGCACCAATTGGAGCAATCATAAATTCTTGAATATCAACATTGGTATCAGCATGTGCGCCACCATTGAGAATATTCATCATTGGTACAGGCAAGATGTGCGCATTTGGTCCGCCTAAGTAGCGAAAGAGTGAAAGATCTGCCGATTCGGCAGAAGCTTTGGCAACTGCAAGTGATGCGCCGAGAATTGCATTTGCTCCAAGACGTGATTTGTTCTTTGTTCCATCTAGAGCAATCATCGCTGCATCAACTAAACGTTGATCCTGAGCATCAAAACCAATGATCTCTGGCGCAATTTCATCATTAACAAAGGCAATCGCTTTTTCTACACCTTTACCTAAATAACGCTTGCCACCGTCACGAAGCTCTGCAGCTTCAAAAGCACCAGTTGATGCACCACTTGGAACTGCAGCGCGTGCCTGTGTTCCATCTTCTAATTCAATTTCAACTTCTACCGTTGGATTTCCACGGGAGTCGAGAATTTCACGGGCTCCAAGAGCTTCAATAATTGCCATAGCGTTTCTCCTTCGTCACTTAAACATTCTGTGTGCCGAGACCTCAACGCTGAAATCGCACATCCATTGTGAATACGGCGCTAATCCTACCGTGACTCAATAGATGTTATCTGTTGGCTTAATTTCATCGCTTCGCTACGCAAGGCTGCTTCAGCATCGATTCCATTGGCATGTGCCCAGGCAATTACGGCAAGCAAAGCCTGACCAACTACGCCCTCATCGGCATCGCCATCGATATGTACTGAATCAGGGGTATGTAGATCAACGTTGTATTTTTCGGCTCGGTATAAGAGTTTTTCAATAAGTGGAAGAGCTGGTTGTGACATTGCAATTCCATCGAGGGCAGAAGTTCGGCCCTTTTCCGCCTTTTTAATCTCTTCCCAGTTTTGTAAAACTTCATCGGCATCTCGAACTTCTACACCAGCGAACACATGTGGGTGACGGCGAATCAATTTATCGGCGATCCCTTGTGCAACATCTTCAATTGAAAATGGTGCGGTTGGGTGTTCTTCGGCGATGCGCGCATGGAAATAAACTTGCAACAAAACATCGCCAAGTTCTTCGCGCATATCGGTGCGATCTCCGCTTGCAACCGCGTCTACAAATTCGTATGACTCTTCCAGTAAATACTTTAAGAGAGATTCATGCGTTTGTTCGGCGTCCCAAGGACATCCTCCGGGTGATCGCAATTGGTTCATAACTTCAACTAGACGTTGAAGCTGTGAACCCTGCGTCATCTTTAAAGTTTACTTAGTTGATGGAGTTACTGCTGAACTAGCTGCATCCGCTGCAACGACATCTGCAATAGTTGCATCCCATTTTCCGTAACGTGGATTAACAGTGACGCCTAATTCTTTAGCCTTAGCAACTACAAGCTTTTGAACTTCATTTCCGATTTCTGCATCCAAAACTCCGGCAGATGTTAGCGCTGCAGAGATTTTGTCTGAATAAGAAATAGCTTCGATGTACTGATCAAAATCTTCGACAGCAATACCTGCGCCAACAAGTGCGTTAGGTAGACCTTCTTTGCCGCCAACTTGATCAAGAATGCTTGCACGACGTGTGTCGATTTCAGCCTTTGATACTGAGATCTTGAGCTCTTTTCCAACTTCGCGAAGTAGCGCGGTTAGTAAGTGAAAACGAAGTTGACCAAGATTAAGCGCTTCGCCAGTTTCAAGTTGCATCTGAGAAGTGTCAACGCCTGCTCGCGCAGAAATAATTGAATCAATGCTGGCCTGCACTGTTGCCTGTGTGATCTTTGTGCTTCCTATTGATGCTGCAGTTCCAACTTGGGAACATCCAGTTAGTAGGAGTGCACTTGCCACGGCCAAGACCGCCAGAATCTTTTTCACTATGAACTCGCTTTCGGTGGTTCGCTCAATTGGTTAACGGCCTCAACGACCCAGGCCAGAAGAGAAGTATCCACTATTTCAGGCACATTCTGCGACGGATTCCATGCGGGGCTCTTGGGTAATGCAACTAAAACCGTGCTCATCGCTGGTTTATAGAGTGAACCAGGATACAAACGTGACAAGCGCAACTGTTTGGACTCAGGCAAAGTTAAGGGAGCAAGGCGTAAAAACTTACCTTGCACAACTACTTCAGTTAACTTCACTAACTTTGCTTGGGCACGTAACTGCGCGACTGCTAATAACGCTAAAGCTTCATCTGGCAAATCGCCGAAGCGATCTACAAGTTCTGCTCGGATTGCTTCTACATCTTCTGGATTTTTCACATCAGCTAATCGGCGATAAAGATCAAGACGCAAACGCTCACCAGGTACGTACTCACTTGATAGATGCGCATTTACTGGTAATTCAACTTTGCACTCTGAAGGTTTTTCTTCAGTATCAATAATTCCAGTTTTATAATCTTGAACTGCTTCACCAACCATGCGCATGTATAAATCAAAACCAACGTCGGCAATATGACCTGATTGTTCACCACCGAGTAAATTTCCAGCCCCACGAATCTCTAAGTCTTTAAGCGCAACACGCATTCCAGAACCAAGTTCGGTATTAGCCGCAATAGTCGTTAAGCGATCATGGGCGAGTTCAGATAAAGGCTGATCTGCTGGATAAAGAAAGTAGGCGTAAGCACGTTCGCGGCCGCGGCCAACACGACCACGTAGCTGGTGTAATTGTGACAAGCCAAATAAATCCGCACGTTCAACAATCAAAGTATTTGCGTTTTGAATATCCAAACCACTTTCGACAATTGTTGTACAAACCAACACATCAAAATCACGGTTCCAAAATGCCAAAATCACATCTTCAAGTGCGCCTTCACTCATCTGACCATGGGCAACACGAATCCGGGCTTCAGGAACCAGTTCCTGCAATCTAGATGCAGCGCGATCAATACTTTCTACACGGTTGTGTAGATAAAAAATCTGGCCATCGCGCAGAAGCTCGCGGTGAATTGCCGCTGTAATTTGTGCTTCTTCGGCGGGACCAACATAAGTAAGAATTGGGTGGCGCTCTTCGGGCGGAGTAGTGATCGTGGACATCTCACGGATGCCAGTAACGGCCATTTCTAAGGTTCTTGGGATGGGTGTTGCAGACATAGCTAAGACGTCCACAGTTGTACGCAGCTTCTTCAATGACTCTTTTTGTTCAACACCAAAGCGTTGTTCTTCATCGACAATGACTAAACCAAGATCTTTAAACTGCACATCATTTGAAAGAATACGGTGAGTTCCAACAACAACATCAATAGTTCCAGCTGTTAACCCTGCCAAAATCTCTTTGCTTTCTTTAGCGGAATTAAAGCGTGAAAGACCGGCAACTTTTAATGGAAATCCGGCATAGCGTTCGGCAAAAACTTTGCTGTGCTGTTGAACTAAAAGGGTTGTAGGAACTAAGACCGCAACTTGTTTTCCATCCTGCACTGCCTTAAAGGCAGCGCGAATTGCAATCTCAGTTTTTCCATAACCAACATCGCCGCAGATAATTCGGTCCATTGGATACGGGCGTTCCATATCTGCTTTAACATCATTAATTGTTGAAAGCTGATCTGGCGTTTCGATATATGAAAATGAATCTTCAAGTTCGCGTTGCCAAGGAGTATCGGCAGAAAAAGCAAAGCCCGGAGAACTTGTTCGCGCGGCATAGAGTCTTATTAATTCACCCGCAATTTGGCGCACGGCTTTACGTGCCCGCCCCTTAGCCTTTTGCCACTCACCGCTTCCAATTCGGTGAACCGTAGGAGTCTCACCGCCAACATACTTGCTGACCTGTTCGAGAGCATCTGTTGGAACAAAAATTCGATCACCTGGTTGGCCGCGTTTTGCTGGTGCGTATTCAATAATCAGATATTCACGAGTTACGCCGGCGACCGTGCGTTCAAGAAGTTCTACATACCGACCAATTCCATGTTGTTCATGAACAACAAAGTCTCCAGCTTTAAGTTCCAGAGGATCGATTGCTTGCTTGCGCTTTGTTGGCAAGCGCTCGTTATCTTTGACGCTGCCTTTGCTGCCAGTTAAATCACGTTCGGTTATGAAAAGTATCTGATGTTCAGCGCTTTCAAAACCATGTGCGATAACTGATGTTGTTAAATGAATGGTGGATTTGGTTGGTTTTGCAAGCAGTTTCTCGCTTATTTGAACGGGTAAATCTGCATTACGAAAAATCCCTGCATATCGCTCCAACATTCCATGGCCATGAGTTGCAAAGATAACGGTGAAATGAGCTTCGACCGCGCTTCGTAACTGCTCAATCGTTCGTTGGATATCTCCGCGCATGGGATCAATAACATTGAAATCCAAAAACTCAGTGTCCTGCGCCAAATCGCTGCCAAAAGGTGAGAGCGAGGCAGTTTCGGATTTCTTGCTACTAATTTCTTCAGCTAATTCAACCCATGACATATAGGTACCTGAACCATCATGAATGGGAGCAACTGCGCCATGTGCGGCATTACTCCATGAAGCGTTTAAGAACTCTTCATTAGTTGCTAATAAATCCGCAGCTCTAGATTTGATTCGCTCTTCATCTATAAACACAATCTGGGTATTTACTGGCATACGTGCGATAAGTGTTTCGGTTTCATCTATGAGCAAAGGAATTAAAGATTCCATGCCTTCAAAAACAATACCCTCGCTAATTTTGTGTAACAGTTCAGCGGCAGCAGGAAGTGAATCTTCAAGCTCTAAAGCTCGGTGGCGAATTTGCTTAGTAATGAGAAGTTCACGACATGGGTAAATATCCACTGCCCCTACAACGGGCTTAAAGGTGCGTTGATCGGCAACTTCGAAGTAACTCATATCTTCAATCTCATCGCCAAAGAAATCAATACGAATTGGATAATCACTCAAAGGCAGAAATAAATCGACGATTCCACCACGCACTGCAAATTCTCCGCGACGTTCAACTAAATCTGTGCGTGCATAGGCAAGTGTTGAAAGATGTCGCACTAAGAGATCTAGTGACTGCTCTTTACCAATTTCAAGTTTTAATAACTCTTCTTTTCCAAGCGCGGCAATAATCCGATGAATTGCACCACGCACAGGAGTTACAACGATTGGAAAAGCGCTGTGATCTTTTTCCAACTCGTACAGCGTTTGAATTCGCTTTGCCACAGTGTCACTGCGCGGACTTAAGCGCTCGTGTGGCAAAGTTTCCCAGGCAGGAAATTCCAGGACGTTGCCATGTAGTTCGCGAAGTTCATTAACTAAATCTTCTGCACTACGACTAGATGATGTGATAACTAGAAGTGGGCGGCTTTGCGATCTATGCGCTAACAAAAACGGATACATCGGCAAAGGCGCCACAATATGAGATGCGGTATTAGCTGTAGGTAATAATGAAATTAATCCACGCACTGTGCACCTCCCTTGAAAACGCCCTAAAGCCCCGTTCCCAAAAGGGAGGGGGCTAATGGCTCAAGTGTAATTTGTTCGCAAGGTCCGCGGCGACCTGAGAGGATTGGCCAATGACCACTAGCGGCTTCGGCGGTGCAGTTGCAGCAGATGATGCTGCATTGCGCAGTGATGTCCGAAGGCTTGGCGATTTACTTGGGCAAACCTTGGTCCGCCAAGAAGGTCCAGAGCTATTAGTTTTAGTTGAAAAAGTACGTAAAGCCGTTCGTGAAGGTGATGGCGTTGAACTTCTTGCATCACTTTCAGTTGAAGATTCGGTGCAGTTAGTGCGCGCCTTTAGTACGTATTTTAACTTAGCAAATATTGCAGAGCAAGTTCACCGTGCTCGCGTTTTAGCTGATGCGCGCGCAGATGGTGGTTCTTGGCTTGCCCGCGCCGTAGATAAAATTGAAGCGGCCTTACAAGTACAAACTCCTGGACATGAATTAACTCGCGAAGAGATTTCGCAGTGGATTAATGAAATGTCTGTGCGTCCGGTCTTTACTGCCCATCCAACCGAAGCTGCACGTCGATCCGTGCTTAATAAAATGGGACAAGTTGCAGATTTACTAGACCAATCACGCAATCCATCACAAAGTGCTCGCTTGGCGGAAACTATTGATTTACTGTGGCAAACCGATGAACTTCGAGTTGGGCAACCCGAACCGCTTGATGAAGCGATGAATGCTTTGTATTACCTCGATGATTTGTTCCGCCAGACCGTTCCAGAAGTTCTCAATGACTTTGCCCGTGAAATGAAACGAATCGACGTCATTGTTCCAGTTACAGCTCGCCCACTTTCCTTTGGAAGTTGGATCGGTGGCGATCGAGACGGTAACCCAAATGTAACTGCGCAAGTAACTACCGATGCAATGGTTTTACAAGTTGGCCATGCAATCCGCGTAACTATTGATGCGATGAATAACTTGCGCCAAATGCTTTCAATTTCAACGCGAATCATTGGGGCAACACCTGAATTAACTGCCTCAGTTGAATCTGATCTTAAACATCTGCCTGAGTTTGAACCACGCTTCTTGCGCCTTAATGCCCAAGAGCCATATCGCTTAAAGGCCACCGCCATCGTGCACCGTTTAGCGTTAACGCGCGATCGCCATGCAAAAGGTGCACCGCACGTTGATCACCGTGATTACGCCGATACTGCCGAACTCATTAAGGATTTAACGCTTATGCGCGATTCGCTATTTGCTCACAAAGGCGAACTCATTGCCACAGGCTTACTTGAGCGCACAATTCGTACAGTCGCTGCATTTGGAATCACACATGCAACGATGGATATTCGCGAACACTCAGATGCTCATCACCATGTTTTAAAGCAAGCAACTGGAGTGGCTGAATACTTGGAAAAATCACACTCTGAAAAGTTTGAGATTCTGACTTCGCTCTTGGCCGATGATTCAAATTTAGATATCACAGGCCTTGATGCTGGCGCACAAAAGACTGTCGACACTTTCTTTGCAATTGCCGATTTAATTGATCGCTTTGGTGCTGAAGCGATTGAGACTTATATCGTTTCGATGACAAAGGGTGCTGATGATTTAATTGCAGCCGTTGTGATTGCACAACAAGCTGGTTTAGTTCATTTGAAAAATAAAAAGGCTCGTATTGGTTTTGCCCCATTGCTTGAAACTGTTGCCGAGCTTCGTGCAGCTGGTGAAATTCTAGAAAAACTCCTCAGCAATCCGGCTTATCGGCAAGTAGTTGCCCTACGTGGAGACGTTCAGGAAGTAATGCTGGGTTATTCAGATTCAAATAAAGATGCTGGTATTGCAACAAGCCAGTGGGAAATCCACCGAGCACAACGAAGCTTGCGCGATATCGCAATGAAGTACGGAGTTAAACTTCGTTTATTCCATGGTCGTGGTGGTTCTGTCGGCCGCGGTGGTGGACCAACATATGAAGCACTTGTTGCACTTCCTTGGGGTTCTGTTGATGGTCAAATCAAAATGACCGAACAAGGCGAAGTAATTAGCGATAAATACGCCCTTGCCTCACTTGCTCGTGAAAACGTGGAACTAACTTTGGCCGCATCACTTGAAGCAACTGTTCTCAATCGTGGTCCGCGACAATCAGTTCAAGATTTAGCTAACTGGAATGAATGCATGCAATTAATAAGCGATAGTTCGTTTAGTTCATATCGCACTCTTGTAGATCATCCAGATCTTCCTGCATATTTCTACGCATCAACTCCAGTAGAACAGTTAGGAAATCTCTTCTTGGGTTCTCGGCCATCTCGTCGCCCAGATGCATCTGGCGGGCTTGATTCACTACGCGCAATCCCTTGGGTATTTGGCTGGACTCAGTCACGTCAGATTGTGCCCGGCTGGTTTGGCGTTGGTTCAGGGTTAAAGGCAGCACGCGAAGCAGGAAAAAGCGAAGTGCTAAAGAAGATGCTCTCTGAATGGCATTTTTTCCATACTTTTATTAGCAACGTTGAAATGACAATTGCTAAAACTGATCTTTTGCTTGCGCGTCGATATGTTGAAGCGTTAGTTCCCAAAGAACTCCATCATTTCCTTGATCAAATCCAGGCCGAGTTTGATTTAACTGTTGCTGAAATTCTGGCACTCACTGGCAAGCAAACTTTGCTTGGCGATCAAGAGATTTTGGCCCGCACATTGCAGGTCCGAGATGCTTACTTATCTCCGATTCACTTGCTTCAAATTAACTTATTAAAGCGCGTACGTGAGGCAGGAGATTCGGCTGATCCAATTTTGCGCCGCGCACTTTTGCTTACAATTAATGGTGTTGCTGCAGGCCTGCGAAATACCGGTTGATTTTAAGAATTAAACCGGCTTTGCGTACGTTCTAATCCCTCGGAAATTAAAGATTCAACAACATCTGCCCCGCGCACAATAAATTCACCTAAATCTTTTTGTTCTACCTTTGAAAATGCTTTTAATACAAAATCAGCTGGATCTTGTTCACCCATAGGGCGTCCGATTCCAAGGCGCACTCGGTAATACTCAGCGGTGCTAAAAGCTGAAGTCATTGATTTCAAGCCATTGTGGCCATTATCGCCACCTGCGATTTTGGTACGAATTGCCGCAAATGGAATATCTAATTCATCATGCAGAGCAATAATTTTTTGTGGTTCTATAGAATAGAAATTAGCTAAAGCTTTAATTGGACCGCCAGTTTCATTCATATACGATTTTGATTTAGCCACAATCACTGGATGCGCATCAACTCCAACGCCTAATTTAAAAGCAGCGATATCTGTGCGTGATTTATGTGAAGATAATTTAACGTTGTGGCGTCGAACTAATTCATCGATCACCATCTGGCCCACATTGTGACGGGTGGCAGCGTATTTATCGCCTGGATTTCCCAGGCCCACTACCAACCACGTCATAACGGTAAGCGTAAGGGTTAAGCGTCCTTCTTATCAGCATCTGATGCAGGTGCTGCATCGGTTGCTGCTGCAGCTGGTGCTGCTGCTTCTTCAGTTGCTGCAGTTGCCTTCTCAGACAAGTGAACAACGATTGTCTTTGGATCTGATTCAAGTTCCACACCTGCTGGAAGCTTCACATCTGATGCATAACGTGATTCGCCTGAATGCATCTCTTGGATATCTAC